>CABUBX010000024.1 GCA_902489925.1 uncultured Lachnospiraceae bacterium
ACCATAACAGTAAAGTACATTCAAACAGATTGTCAATTAAAGTGAGTTATACTAGTTTCTTTTTTTTACACCACATAATAACTCTCCTTTCTCCAAAATACTAATTTTCATGTATCATTTACATTTTCCCATTGGAATCAACCTCCCAACCCACGAATTGTATGGTTTATTTGTAAATAAACTTTTTTAGTCAATTTCATGATATCACATACTTCACAAAAATGATATTCGCATTATACCCAATAAAAATTTTGTTTTTTCTGTTATTCTTAAATCTGTAATTTGGATAACCTCTTTGTACATTAACCGCTTTTATGCTTTAAAAAGACATCATGCATCATTTGAGCATTATAATTTTGTTGCATTTTTTCTCTGTAAAACCATGAAAACCTTTGTACATATGTTATTTCACCTTTACCTGTCCATCTGTGATTTTTACATAACCGATGGATATATTATGAATCACCGGATAGTACATTCCATCTTTTAACGCTTCCAACCGAAATGTAAAATTTATATCTTTTTTACCATCAACCTCATAGTATTTCCCATCCAACACATATCCAAACATCATAGCTTCGCCTGTTCCATCAGAAGTATGATAATATCCGTCAATATCATACTCAACTGTCAAAATCTGCCCTTTTCTCAAATACCATCCTTCATAATCTTCGCTGCAAAAAACAGCCATTGTATTCATTCCCATAACTATACTGGGAATTTCTTCCTCTATAACAACATCCGATACTGACGATATTGTCAATGCACAAGACTCATCAAAGCTATTTTCATCAACAATACAACTATTTATTTCCATAGTCCTTTCTTCTGTTCCTACTTTCCCCAACTCTACATCCTCTTGTATTACTCCCGGTTCTCCTATTATTCTTTCCGTGTCCGCATACTCCTCCATTCTTTTATCATTCACAAACACTTTAAACATATGTCGATTACTCGCCGCATAAATTGTCATCGGCACTGCGCCCACCACGACAATCACCGACACTGCTGCAATTGCCCATTTATAGACTTTTAAATGTTTCTTTTCTTTCTGTTTTCCGGCTCTAATTTTTTTAATAACCGCCTTATGTATTTTCTTCTCCATTCTCTTAGGTAATTCCTCCGGTTCCAGTTCTTTCATCCATTCCAAGAAAGCCTTCTGTTCCTCGTACTCATTCTTCTTCATTCTCTAAACACCTCCTAATAATTTTTTTCGCCTCATCAATACAATAATACACTTTCCTTATAGACATACGCATCTGCACTGCAATCTCCATCGGACGCTTTCCTTCTAAAAATCTTTTCTTAAATATTGTTTTTTTAGGTTCCTTCAGGCGTTCAATATATCCTAATATTTTTTTGTATCGCTCTTTTGACATTATCATTTCATCAGCATCAAACTCAAATGTCTGTCTATCCTCATACAATCTTTGATATCTCTTAGAATTTTTTATATTATAATCTTTACGATTTTTTAGACGGCTAAAAAAAATCATATAACACCAATCCTCAAATGTTCCTTTTTCTTTTCTGTAATACGAAAAGCGCTTCCACACATACTCCCACGTTTCTTGAATACAATCCTTAATGTCTTCCTGAGTCCCGTACGGATAAAGGAAATGTCTTCCTACGGCATTAAAACGCGGATTATAATATGTCATTAGCTGTTCTATTATTTCTTCTGTAAGTAGAATAATATTTTCAAAATTATTTTCATTCAATTCGCCTTTCCTCCCATTGTACAAATATTTTCTTAACTAAATTCTCCCTATATATGTATATACAGCAGTTTTTATGCAATTACAGACTTTTTTTCAAAACTTTTTTATTTTCTCCCTTGTGCATAATTAATATAATTATTTTTGTGAATTATATCTGTAGAAAAATTCAAGTCTTAACGCTATAATAAAAGCCAAATATTAAACACACGATGGAGGTACATTATGAAAAAAACAACATTCAGAAAATTTATTACGCTCTGTGGACTTATATTAATAATTAATTCTACACCTGCTTATGCCCATGAAATTACCCCTTCCGAGACAAATAGTATTCAAATAAACCTACGAAGCACAACTTCTTTCGGTTCCCAAACAATTAGCACCAATACAATCGCAACCTATAAACCTAACAACTTAAATGTGAGCATATTAAAAGGAGATGCTGCCAAATTCACCTGCAAGTTTAACCGCAGTGCTAAGGTACAAATCGGATTTTATAATACCACTACAGGCACTTCAAAATCTCTGTATTCAGGTACAACAAGCTCAAAAACTGTTTTTTACACACCAAGCAGCACTGTCTCCGGATATTTTTATATTAAGAATTTATCCGGCTCAAGCTTAACTGTCAGTAGCGCTTCTATCACTTATTAAAAATCGGTCAATTGATAACACAAGAAAATATCCCGCAGCGGCTGCACTTTTGTTTCAATGCCTTTACGGGATATTTTCATTTTTATATTGATAAATCTTTTAATGTATGCTTCCATTCTCAATTACAATTGTCCGGTCATACAACTCTGACAGGTTAATATCCTCCCTGTGCGACGTGGATATAATCATCTTGTCCATGCTCTTGAAAATCTGCTCTAAATCTTTTGCCTTTTCAAGGTCAAGCCCTGACGTTGCCTCGTCAACGAGTACAATCGGCGTATTTCTGTAAATTGCACGGGCTGTTTCTATCCGCTGCTTCTCTCCGCCAGACAAATTCTCACCGGAATCCAAAAGCACCGTGAAAAGTCCTTTAGGAAGCTTATCCACAAATGTTCTAAGCCCCGCCAAATCCACAGCCTTATTCAACCATTCAAAATCAATCTTATCTTTATCCTCAAAAAGTACGATATTTTGAAGAATCGTATCTCGAAAAAGCATTGGATGCTGGGCAATCACAGAAATATTTTTAAAAAGCTGAGCCGTGCCGAGTGTTTCTATATCTGCGCCGCCGATGCGGATTGTGCCGGCGTCTGCCGAACATTCCCGTGTCAGAAGCTTTAAAAGCGTTGATTTTCCGGCGCCGCTGCCGCCTCGCCATCATAGGCTTCCGTCGGAAAATTCAGTTCTTTAATCATATTTATCTTGATATCCTTACATGATTTAATAAGACTGTAATCTTTCATCACCATATACATCGGTGAAATAAGAATATTCATCAAGGACAGTGTTACCGGGAAATAAACCGCCTCCATCTGTCCGCCGATGACAAGCAGCGCACTTGCAAACATAAGCAGCATCTGAACAATCGCCGAAAAGTAATTGACAAAGCTGTTCAGAATACTTGTCATAAACTCAGACTTTGCATGATACTTTTCATTCACCTTTGTCCGCTCATTAAAAAGCTTCATAAAACTTTTTAACGCATTGGATTTATAAATCACCGAATAACCCCGTAATCCGTCATCCACTGCCTCATTATACCTTCCTAGCGCATCCATATAAGCCTTATTATGCTTTGAAGCTTTATCGGACAGCTTATTGGTTACAAAAATAGAAAGCACGCCTGCTGCTAAAATCAGTGCTGTAAATAATATATTGATGTTCATCGAATAAATCAGAGCAATAACAAAGGTTGTCATTTGCATCACCATATCCGCAAGCATCTCCACATAGTTTTTTTGGAGGAAGCCGATATCATTATTAAAAAGCGACATATAATATGTTCTGTCCTTTTCTTTAAATGCTTTCGGAGACCTTGCAAGAATATTGTCCATCAGCCCTGTCTTAACGTCCATATTCCATCTGCAGCACGCCTTTTTCCTAAAATAAAGGAAACCGTAGCGGATGCCAAAACTTGCCGCCGAATAAACAACAAGCCAAATCACTGCTGCCGTAATTAAATCATGCTGCCCCTCCACTGTAATCTTTGAAACGAGCTCGATAAAATATGTAAGCCCCAGCGATACAATAAAAAGCAATGCTGAAAAAATAAAATACATCCCAAAATTGAAATTCAAATAAATTAAAGGCACTGTTCCTTTATTTTTTCTGTAAAACATTAAAACTTTTTGTATATACAGCAACACTCTATACAATAAGCATCTGTATATTTTATGAATTTTGTCTCTAAAAAAATACCCCGCAGGCATCTGTCTATCACAGTTTTTATGCCTGCGGGGTGTTGTTTTACATCATTTACATCATTTTATCAATCATCTCAAGCACTGCTTTTCCAAGCTCTGCTGATTTTGCATCGGCATCTTCAAGGGATGTGCCCTTAATGCCGTAGTAGAATTTAATCTTAGGCTCTGTGCCGGATGGTCTTACGCAAAGCCATGCATCATCATTCATATCAAAATAAAGCACATTGGAGTTTGGAAGTCCTGTCGGCTTCTTCCCGCCTGTCTTTAAGTCAATAACTTCATCCTTCTTATAGTCTCTGAAGGAAAGCACTTCATAATCTGCGATAGCCTTTGGCGGATTCTCACGAAGCTTTGTCATAATTTCCTGAATCTTTGCAAGACCTTCAATGCCTGATAAGCCAATCGCTTTAACATCATCTTTATAATAGCCGTAAGCTTCATACATATCAATCATGGCATCCCAAAGTGTCTTGCCCTGTGTCTTATAATAAGCCGCAGCATCGCACAGCGCCATCGTTGCCACGATTGCATCCTTGTCGCGGGCATGTGTACCAATCAGGCAGCCATAGCTTTCTTCAAAACCGAAAAGATATGTACCCTTGCCGGACTGCTCAAAACCTAATATCTGCTGTCCGATGTACTTAAAGCCTGTGAGACATTCGATAAGGCGCACGCCGTAATGCTTTGCAATAGCATCGGCCATATTTGTTGTAACGATTGTTTTAATCAAAGCGCCATCCTCTGGCAGCTTGCCGTCTCTTGCTTTTATCTGGCTGATTGTATATTCACCGAGAAGACAGCCGGACATATTGCCTGTAAGTGAATGATATTCACCTGTCTTATCCTTCACATAAACACCGAGACGGTCTGCATCCGGGTCTGTTGCAAGCACTAAATCCGCATCCACCTCTTTTGCCATCTTAAGTCCCAAAACAAAGGCTTCCTCAGATTCAGGATTCGGATAGCTGACAGTTGGGAACTCTCCGTCAGGAAGCTCTTGCTCAGGTACAACATAAACGTTGTTAAAGCCGATTTCTTTAAGGATTCTTCTTGCCGGAATATTGCCGGTACCGTGAAGCGGTGTATAGACAATCTTTATCTCGTCACCGACAGCTTTAATGGCATCTGCATGCTTCACCTGCTTCTTTAATTCTGCCATATATTTATCATCGAGCTCTTTGCCAATCACAACATAGTTTCCGGCAGCTTCAGCCTCAGCCTTATCCATCGTCAGCACTGTATTGTAATCCGTAACCGCCTTAACCTCAGCCATAATACCGGAATCATGCGGCGGTGTAATCTGAGCGCCGTCTGCCCAGTAAACCTTGTAGCCATTGTACTCCGGCGGATTGTGGCTCGCTGTAATATTGATACCTGCGATGCAGCCAAGCTCGCGCACAGCAAAAGAAAGCTCAGGTGTCGGTCTTAATGACTCAAAAATATAAGCCTTAATGCCGTTTGCCGCAAGTGTACGTGCCGCTTCATCCGCAAATTCAGGAGACATACGTCTTGAATCATAAGCAATCGCAACGCCCTTATCTTCGCCGCCCTGCTTCTTAATATAATTTGCAAGTCCCTGTGTTGTCTTTCTGACAACATAAATATTCATACGGTTAATGCCTGCCCCAATAACACCGCGAAGACCTGCTGTACCAAATTCCAAATCCATATAAAAACGTTCTTTGATTTCGTTTTCGTCATCTTTAATTGCTAAAAGCTCTGCTTTTGTTTCTTCGTCAAAATATGGATTTAACAACCATTCCTCATAAACTTCCATGTAGCCCATCGGAATTACCTCCCTTTGTAAATTTCATAGCTTTATTATACACCATAATTTTTAGAAAATAAACCCTTTGTCCCTTGTATTATTCGACAAAATTCATCAAGGAAATGATTTTTTTCGTCGATACTGCCAATGCACCGCTTTAGTTTTTCGGTATTTTGGCAGGACGTCCAACTTTTTCTCGAATTATAGTAGTGATTAGCTATTTTCCAGAATTTTTCGGGATATAAAAGAAGAATATACAAATAAGCCTTTTCTTTTTCACTGACCTGCCGCTCATCGTCATAGGCCTTTAAAATATCCGTGCCAAGCTGTATATCCCAGTGATATTTTTCAAGCACCTTTCGCATAAAAAAGTATAAATCCTGCATCTGCATCCCCGGCACCGCTTTTTCAAAGTTTACACAGGCAATTTGACAGCTCGCAAAAAGTACATTGTGATAGCTGTAGTCGCCGTGAATAAAGCTGCCCGCCTCCACCGCCTGCCAAAAGTCTTCATCGCACTGACTGGCCTCGCAAAGCACACCGGCTTTGAGCGCCTGTGCATAAAATACACTGTAATAATTCATATAAAGCACTTCAAATTCATTTTTAAGCTTTTTCGCCTGAATATAATTCATAATTGTTTTCATTTCCCGACTCCGCTTTGAAAAAAGGCAGCCCATACTTTGCGGTTTGTATTTTTTCAGCCATTCACAGTCAATATGAATTTCCCGCATTGCCCTATGCAGCCGTGCCAGATTCGCCGCCGCCCGCAAAAGCTGCGCCTTATCTCTGACATCACATTCACGGCCGCCATACCATCGGCGCATCACAAAATGCCGGCCTGTGCCGTCCTCTGCCCACAGGCTGTCCTCCTTTGTGCAAAAAAGCCTGTCAATATTTTCATAGCCATGATTTTGTATGGCATCCTTTAACATTTTTTCATAGATTAAATGGTTTTCCCAGTAAGGGTATTCTTTTAAGAGCTTTAAGCCGTCCTCTGTCACACAGACAAAGCCGCCTCTCGTTCTGTAGCTGTCTGTGATTTTAAAAGGATACATATCCGCGGCTGCTTTTATTTTTTCGTCCAACAAAAAAATCCCTCCATTCTTAAACCTCTGTCTAAGATATGAAAGGATTTTGTAATTTATGTCTTACAGAAGATGGATTCCGGCTTTTTCACATGCCTCAATCATATCCTCCGGCCATACAGAGGCCTGAACCTCTCCGATATGGGCTTTTCTTAAAAAAAACATACATATGCGCGACTGTCCGATACCGCCGCCCACCGTATAAGGCAGTTCACCGTTTAACAGTGCCTTTTGGAAAGGAAGCTGAGCTCTGTCCAGGCAATCCCTGATTTCAAGCTGACGAAGCAGTGCATCCTCATCCACACGGATACCCATAGAGGACAATTCCAATGCAATATCAAGTACCGGATAATACACTAAAATATCACCGTTTAATTCCCAGTCATCATAGTCCGGCGCACGGCCGTCATGCGGCTCTCCGTTTTCAAGATTTCCGCCGATTTTCATAAGGAAAACAGCGCCCTTTTCTCTTGTAATGAGAAGTTCTCTCTCTTTTGGCGTCTTATCGGGATACATATCCGCAAGATTCTGCGTTGTCATGAAAAATATCTCATCCGGCAGAATCGGGTGAATATAGCCGTACTTTTCGGACATAAACTTTTCAGTGTAGCGCAGGGAATCATACACACGGCGCACAATATTTTTCAACGTCGGAATATTGCGCTCGCCCTTTGTAATAATCTTTTCCCAGTCCCACTGGTCCACATAAATTGAATGAATATTATCCGTATCTTCATCGCGCCGAATCGCACTCATGTCCGTATAAAGCCCCTCGCCGTGGAGAAAGCCGTAACGCTTTAGGGCAAGCCGCTTCCACTTTGCCAGAGAATGAACAATCTCAAAAGGCTTATCCCCCTGTTCCTTAACACCAAAGCTTACCGGGCGCTCGACACCGTTTAACGTATCATTGAGACCGCTTTCAGGCTCAACAAACAGCGGTGCAGACACACGGGTCAAATTGAGCTGATTGGCCAGTTCCCTTTCGAAATAGTCTTTTACATATTTGATTGCAATTTCCGTCTCACGGATATCCAAATCCGTGGAATAATTTGGGGGTATCATTAACTGGCTCATACCATCTCTCCTTCACGTTATCACTTTACTCTGCTAATTCTACTACGATATCCCGCGCCTTGTCAATACCTTTTAGGACTTACCACCAAAGAAACCGTTTCTGCGGTTATTTTTATCAAATAAATGATTATACTGTAAAATCGCATAGTCATTCATCAGCTGTGCATAAGCCGTTTCCCCGGCATCGGCGACAGGATACATCTCTCCCTTACTGTCCACCATGACATTGGCCGTAATCACAGGCAGCGTCTTTCTAAGCTCTGACAAATATGTCTGATAGCCGTTTAAAGGAAGTCCCGCCTTTTCCGACAGCACAGTATTTAAGTAGTTGGCACTGATGACCTCAATATATTCATCCTCAAGCTCGAAATTTGCCCACATCACAAAAGGCACAAGATAGCGCTTCTGCTGTTCTTCTAATGTATATTCTTTTTCGGTATCGTAAATTGCCGGCACAACATAATCGCCCGGCTGATGGTCGCCGAACATTAAAACAATGGTCGGCTCATCATAATTTTCAAAAAACCTTACAAGCTTTTCAAAGGCTTCATCTGATTTTTTCATCAAAGACAAATATCTGTCCATATATTCCTTGCGATAACTTTCCTCCACATCATACAGCTCGATTTCTTCATGAAAATTACTGTGCGCATCAAAATATCCGCCGTGGTTTTGCATCGTCACTGCAAATGTGAACAGCGGCGCTTTATCCTCATGCCGCTCATATCGTCCTGTAATCATATCCACAAGTGCTTCATCCGACACATAATCTCTTAAATAAGAAATATCGTCATTCAAATAGCAGTTGCGCGAACGCATATCTTCAAGAAAGTAAGCTTCATCAAAGTCAAAAAACGGATAGACAATATTTCTATTCCATCCCGAAGCACCGTAAGGATGAAGTGCCAATGTATGATAGCCGAGGCTTTCCGAAAGAAATTCCGTAAAATTCGGTGTCTTTTCCTTGATGTACTGCTGATAGGCAATACTTCCCGGCGGAAGAAAAGCCATCGTATCTCCTGTTAAAAATTCAAACTCCGAATTGGCCGTATTGCCGCCGAGCACTGAGGCCAGCATCCGTCCACTGACACAATTTTCAATTTCCCCGTTTAAAGCCGAATGGACAAAAGGCATCGCATCTTCGTTTGTCTTTATCTGTGCAATATCTGCCATATCAGCAAAAGACTCATTCATCACAACGACAATATTCGGATATCCTTCTTTCCTATCCACCAAAGCTTCCGGCATTGATGTAAACTCATTGAGTTTTTCTTCACTGTAACCCTCAGGCTTTTTTGTCTCCATATATTGAAGATTGTTTAAAAAAGCAACTGTAAATCCATTGTTTCTATACATGACATTTGGTGTGAATAAAATATCATCCAGTGCAAAGGCACGGGCTGCCAGAGGTGTCTGTAAAAAGGTAATATAGCTTCCGACCAATATAAGTGAAGCAGCCAAAGCCACACTTCTTTTTATCGACCATCTCATTTGAATATCTGTCCGGCTGCCAAGCACTGCCGCAAGAATAAATATGAGCATAATCATCACCACACGGCCATCCAGCGTAAACTCATAATTAACCGTCACACTGAGCGCCGTAGATACCGACATCAAATCCCACGGTACAACGGGTGTTCCTCTAAAGGCAACAACATAATAATTAATCAGCCCGATAACCATCATGGACATTGACAGTGTCCCAAGGGCTGCGCTGCTTTTTCCCAAAATAAATAACAGTAATATAAAAAGCAGGTAAAACACACCTAAATTCAAAAACTGTATGCCCGCTGTGATATCTGCAAAGGCCAAATGCGAATATCCCTCAAGGGCATAAAAACAGACAGCCGGTATAGCTGCCGAAAAAAGCAGGCTGACGATTTTATTCATTTTAAAGCCAAAAAACAGAGCTGCCGTCGTACACAGCAGCAAAATTATACTGATTGTATGGTATACCGTATCAAAGCCGTCCATCACAATACTGACGCCAAGCAGCAAAAAAAGCAGCAGCCCGGCAATGCTTCCGAATATTTTGCGCCACCTTTTTGGCGTCCATAATACATCTTTGATGTTACTCATTTTATTCCTCTTTCTGTAAATTCTCCGATAAATAATCCTCGTAAGCTTTCCTGCAGGCCTCCCTAAGACTTCCTGCATTCTTTTTTTCCGACTGTATATCTTCAAAATAAATCGGCGGCAGTATATGGATTTTCAGGCACGGCTTTTTCTTAAAAACTGCCCAAAGCCCCGACGGTTTTTTGGGTAAAATTATCATCGGCAACACCGGAACACCGGCTCTAAAGGCCAGACGAAATGCACCGTTTTTTAAAGCACGTATCCCTTTGGCATAGGGAATTAAAACCCCCTCAGGATATATGTGCACAAGTGCCCCGGACTTTAGCGCTTCCTCCATCGCCGCAAACATCTCTATTGCAAGCGTTGTCTTCGATGACATCGGCACCGCACCGAGTGCCTTTAAAAGATGTCCCGCCACAGGAATACGAAAATTCGACTCCAAAGAAACAAAATAACGCCGTCTTCCCCAAAGCGCCGTATTGACCATCGTACAGTCCATCGGATGAATATGGTTGCATACCGTCACTGCACCGGTGTTTTCTACGGCCTTTAAATACTTTCTTCCGTGTACCGTCGTTCCAAAGCACACATAATTAAAAACTGTCAGTACGGCTGTTGCCGCATTCAAAAGAAGGCAGCGAAAAAAACGCTGGCCTTTTTTGTTTCTTAAATAATCATATCCCGGCTTTACTTCAAAATGCACAGGTTCCCACATATGAAGAACCTGTTCCTCCTCTTTAAGCTGTACTTGTTCTTTATCCATCAGTGCCACCTTCCGGCATCAAGCATCGCCTGCTCAAACATTTTTTCTGCCTGCAGGACACACTGCTCAAGGTCATATTTTTTTGCCAGCTCACTGTAGGCATACTCCATCCGACGCCGCTCTTTTTCATGCTCAATCCAATAATCTATCTTTGCCGCCAAATCCTTGCTGTCACCGGCCTTAAACAAACTGCGCTCATCTAAGGCAAATTGCGGTGTTGCAGACTTTTTGCTGTTGGCAATGACCGGCACAAGGCCGCCTGCAAAGGCCTCCATACAAGACATGGCCTCAATCTCCATATCGGCTGCGTGAACATATAAATCGCTCATGGCAATCAAATCCATCAAATCCTGCTTTTTATAAAAATCAATGATTGCCGGATTCGGAAGCTTATTGCCCATACGCCGGATAATACGGCTTCTCGGTCCCCGTCCCGCCAGCACAAGCTGAATTTTGTCCGCATATTTTGACATGCCCACAGCTTTGACAAGCACATCCTGCCGTTTTTCAATTGAAAGACGGCCGACCATAAGCACAACAAACTTATCGGCAAGCTGCCTGTTCTTTGGCAGCTTCCGATAGATAAAATCCGAATCAATCCCGTTGGAGATGACATGAAGCTGGTTTTTATAGCCATGCCTTACAAGCTCTCCGGCAATAAACTTGCTCGGACAATGAATATGCCTGCAATATTTATAAATATAAAAATGAAACCAGTGATAAATAAAGGCATTGAGCGGTGCTACATGCCCCATATGCAGTGACGACGTAATATTTTCCGGCTGCACATGAAAAGCACCCGTAAAAGGCACATGAAGCTTTTTCGCCCAGTAAATTGTACGATGTGACATGCCAAACGGTGATAAAATATGTACAAGCTGAGCCCATGTGACCGCTTCACCGATAATACTGTCATCTACCTTGCCAAACTGCATCCCCTGCGCTGTAATTAACTTGTCAAATACCGGTATCGGCTGCCGCTTTAAAAGATAGGCCTCCGACTGTTCCTTAACCTGTTCAGGCTTTGCGCATGTAAGCACACGCACCTCATGACCGTGCTGTTCAAGTATCTTCTTAAACCGGCGCGCTGAAATTGTCATTCCGTTATTGGCCGAATAATACTGGTCTGTAACTAAAAGTATCCTCATAACTGCCTCTTACTTTCCCTAAAACCTTATCTACAGTAAATTTTTTAAAGCCTTTTTGCGATAAAGCTCTAAAAACTCAGGACTCTCACCAAGCCCCTTTAATATAACCTCTGTTTCAAAGCCCTCGCGCTCAAGGCGATTCTTCCATGAAGCCTCGTCATCGCCTGCCATATCATTTTTCGCATGGTCACCTGCCACAAGCATAAATGGCATAAGATAAACCTTTTTAATGCCTTTTCCCTTCATCGCTGCCATCACCGTATCAAGCAGCGGAGGCGCTTCTACATTTGCCACATAAACCGCCTGCGTCGGCAGCGCATCCAAATAATGCTGCAGCGCAAAATAGGAGGCGTTGCTGAAATGCTCTGAGCCGTGTCCCATCAAAAGCACGACCTCGCCCTCACCTGTATGCGGCATATGATTTTGAAGCGCAGCGGCAGCCTGCGCATAATCTTCATTTTCAAAAAGCACCGGCTGTCCGAAATACAGCAAAATCTCCGGATGCTGTTTCCCAAACGCCTCCGTCTGTGCCTTTAAATCATGATATTCCGTTCCCGCCAAAATGTGTGTCGGCTGAACGATAATCTCTGTATATCCGTCAGCCGCAAGCTTTTCTAATGCTTCCGGCGGCTTATTCACAAAAATGCCTTCTTTTTCAGCAAGCTTCTTCGTAATCATCCGTGATGTGAACGCTCTGTAAAAATCCCATCCCAAAAGGGCATCGGCAATCGCCTTCTCCACCGGACATATACAGCTTTCAATAACCTCTGTATGACTTGTACCAAAGCTGACAACGAGCACAGCCTTCTTCTCCATCATTTATTAAACCTCCGTTATGCAGCGGCGGCCTCGCCGCTAAAGATAAGGATTATTGTAACATAAATAAGCGCGGTGCACAATGAAAAACACGGCACCGCGCTCAAAATATCGAATTATATTGAAACAATCAGAATTTTAAATTGAAATCAGCGCTGCCCCCCATGTCAAACCGCCGCCAAAGCCGGCAATGACAAGCTTCATGCCCGGTTTTAAAAGTCCCCTGTCATTCATCTCCGCCAAAGCCATCGGAATGCTTGCCGCCGAAGTATTTCCACACCTGTCTAAGTTTACATAAAATTTATCCTCGCTGACGCCAAGACGCTTTGCCACCGATGCAAGGATTCTGAAATTTGCCTGATGAAGCACATAATAATCAATGTCATCTGCCTCATATCCTGTTTTTTCAAGCACCTCTAAAATACTTTTAGGCACCTTTGTCAACGCAAATTTAAAAATTTCCGGTCCCGCCATATAAAGATATCTGCTTTTTTCAAATTCTTCCCGGCTCATCGGCATTTTATTTAAAAACGGATGATTTGCCGCACGCTCTCTGAAATTTAGAGCCATTCCCTTAGAGCCGTCAGAGCCTGTCGTAATCCCCAAAATGCCTTCTTCATCACTGGCAGCAACAACGGCAGCACCCGCACCGTCACCGAAAAGGACGCATGTTGTTCGGTCTGTCCAGTCAAGCAGCTTTGAAAGCATTTCGCCGCCAATCACAAGCGCCGTCTTTGCCGCACCCCCCTGAATATAAAGCCGCGCTGTATTCAGCGCATAAATAAAGCCGGTACATGCCGCACTGATATCAAAGCAGGTTGCATTCACGGCGCCAAGACGTGCCTGCAGCATACTCGAAGCATTTGGCAGCGGCATATCAGCTGTCAATGTCGCCACAATAATTAAATCCAGCATATCGGCTGTCACACCGGCATCGGCCATTGCTGCCCTCGCCGCCGTTTCGCACAAATCGGTCAGCGTCTCATCGACCGCAAGCCGTCTTTCCCGAATTCCCGTTCTCGTCGTAATCCACTCGTCACTTGTATCAATCACTTTTTCCAAATCTTTGTTTGTCACCGCCAGCGCAGGAAGTCCTGCCCCAAAGCCCTTTATTTTTACACCAGACATATTTTACCTCACTATTTATAATGCACAGGAAACAAAGCGTAATTTCCTACACTGAAAAATTATTTGCTGTAATTTATTTTGATATTCAAAGTATATGTCAGGGTTGCCGCTCTGTCAAGGGAATTATGTTTTCACACTTTTTTTGGGGGCTCATCTATTTTTCAGGCATCAATGCTTTGACAAGCTCGACTGCACCGACTGCATCCTCCGAATAGCCGTCCGCACCGATTTCTTTTGCAAAATCCGATGTCACCGCAGCACCGCCGAGGATAATTTTTGACTCTAAGCCGGCATCATGTGCCGCTTGGATTACATTTTTCATTTCCTGCATGGTCGTTGTCATCAGCGCCGACAAACCGATAATATCCGCTTTATGCATCATTGCCGCTGAAATAATCGCGTCGGTATCGACATCCTTTCCCAAGTCAATTACATGAAAACCATAGTTTTTCATCATCATAGCTACAAGATTCTTGCCGATATCATGAATATCGCCTTTTACTGTCGCCAAAATAACCGTAGGACCGGCATCCGCTGTGTTCTCCGTAAGCAGCAGCGGTTCCAGCAAATCCACCCCTGCACGCATCGTGTCGGCACTCATCATCAGCTGAGGCAAAAAGTATTTTTGACAGCTAAAATAATCCCCTACAAGATTAATCGCCGGTATAAGACATTGATTTAAAATATCAGATGCTTTATGCCCGTCTGACAGTGCTTTTTCAATATGCCCTTTAATTTTATTTTTATAACCAGAAAGGACATCGTCTTTAATCTGAGCAAACACAGGTGAAAGTGTATCCTGCATATCCTCTGCTTTTTCTATTACTTTTTCTGTTTTTTGTGAAGTGACTTCCGCCGTTTTTGAAGCAGCCTTTTCAGTCTTTTCACTCACCTCACTATATTTTGCACTGCACTGTATATAGTTTAAGTCCGCTGAGGCCTTTCCCATAAGTAAATCCGCCGCAGCGCCGCAGCGCATTAAAAGTTCCTGTGACGGATTCGCTATCGCCATTGTCAGTCCCTTACTTATAGCAAGCGCCAAAAACACGCTGTTAATATAGCTTCTGTCCGGAAGTCCGAAAGAAATATTAGAAAGTCCGCAAATGGTTGCCATCCCTTCATTTGTGCAATACTCAATCGTCTCCAGCGTCTGAAGCGCTGCCCTCTTATCTGCACCGACCGTTGCCACAAGACCATCCACGATGATATCCTGTTTATCCATGCCAAGCAGCCGCGCCGCCTCTAAAACAGTCTGAATATTCGCTTTGCGCTCATCTGTATTTTTTGGCAGCCCTCCGTCCGCCAGCGGAAGTAAGATAAACATCGCCCCGTATTTTTTCACTACAGGCAAAAGCTTCTGTATTTTCACCTGTTCACAGGATACAGAATTGACAAGGGCACGGCCGTGATAGCGCCTTAACGCTGCCTCAACAACCTCCACACTGCTCGAATCAATACAAAGCGGAACGTCCACGGCGGCTGATACATCATCAATCACATGAAGCATTGTCTCTTTTTCGTCAATACCGCCCATACCGACATTAATGTCCAATACATGAGCCCCGCAATGACATTGATTTTCTGCCATCACCACTGCCGGTTCATAATCCCCTGCTTTAAGCGCCGCCTGAAGCGCCTTTTTTCCTGTAGGATTAATTCGTTCACCGACAATCATAAACTGCTGTCCCATATGAATTTCAAGCAGTGAGCGTTCCCCGGCAAGAAGACGCCGGCCGTTGTGCCTCTGTCTGCCGCCCTGACTAAAAGCCGTCTCCATATCGGCAGTTTCCTGCTTTAACAGACGTATATACGACGCATCCGTGCCACAGCAGCCGCCGAGTATCGACGCCCCGGCTTTCACAAGCCGCTTCATGGCGCGAACAAACGCTGCTGCCGGCATATCAAAAACGGTTTCCCCGTTTTCAAGCTTCGGAAGCCCTGCATTTGGCTTTACAATCAAAGGAATCCCCGAATATTTGTTCAGCCTTTCAATAATTTCCACAAGCTTATCCGGTCCTGACGAACAATTAATTCCAAACGCATCCGCGCCGAGCGCTTCCACAGCCGCCAGCGCCGCAGCCGGGTCTGTGCCGTAAAGTGTCCTTCCACTCTCATCCAATGTCACTGTCACAAACACCGGCAGATTCACCGTTTCTTTCACTGCCAAAAGCGCCGCTCTTGTCTCTCCGAGATTCATCATTGTCTCAATAACAAATAAATCAACACCCTCGTCGGCAATAATTTTTACCTGTTCCTTATAGCAATCCACAAGCGCCTCAAAGGAAAGACTTCCGACAGGCTCAATAGCCTGTCCGGTCATGGTCAAATTACCGGCAACATAACATTTATCACCGACAGCCGCTTTAGTCATCCGCACAAGCGTCCTGTTAATTTCTTCAAGCCGATTACCGAGACCGTACTCATTCAGCTTTATTCGATTTCCCGAAAATGTCGGCGCATAAATAATATCGCTTCCGGCATCCGCATAACCGCGCTGAAGCTTCATCAAAACTTCGGGATGCTCAATCATCCACATTTCCGGGCATACGCCGACCGGCATTCCCGCTTTCTGCAGATTTGTCCCGGTCGCACCGTCAAGGTAAACCGGTCCGCCTTGCAATAATAACTTCTTTATATTAAGCATAACTCACTCATCCTTTTTACAATTTCTGCAATCATGGACGCCCGGTTAAAAGGCACCATAAAATAATAACCGTCCGCCACATCCGAAAGCTTCCCTGCAATTTCCACAGCGATATCAATACCGACACCTTCAGCACATTCCCGGCTCATTGTCCCGTCATATCTCTCCACAATAGCTTCCGGCACATGAATCCCCGTCACTTCATTTTTCATAAAAACAGCATTTCTATAGCTGACAAGCGGCAAAATACCGCATAAAATCTTTGTATCTATTTTTGATTTTATATAACGTATTCTTTCGATATCATCATCTGAGTAAATCGGCTGTGTTAAGAAAAACATGGCACCGGCCTCACACTTCTTCCTCATGCGCTCTATTTCCACATCAATATTCTTTCGTCCGTAATTTAGGGCACCGCCGCAGGCTACAGGCTCATCTTTAAAATATTCTTCGTTCATGCGGCGAATATAGCTTAGCAGTCTCACAGAATTAAAATCATAAACAGGTGTAATCATGTCCCTATCACCGGAAGGCACCGGGTCTCCCGTCACAACCAAAAAGTTTCTGATGCCATTCATATATGCACCGAGAAGCGAAGCCCCCATACCGATGGCATTTTTGTCGCGGCAGCTAATATGCGGCATCACATCCATACCTGTTTCCGAAGCTATTTTTACGGCAGACATCATTGAATCTGCCCGCATCTTTCCCATCGGTGAATCTGAAAATGTAATCATCTCCACCCCTGCACGCTTTAAGCAGTCCGCTGCCAAAAGCAGCTTTGAATCATTGGCATCATGAGGCGGGTCAAGCTCTGCAATCACAATTTTCTTTCCCGAATATAACTGCTTTAAAAACATATTTTTGTCGAAATTGAGCGCATGCTCATCGCCTGATGATACATGCACGTTTATACGTTTGCACAACTTCCGTCCATTGAATTTTTCAGACAGCAGCTCAATACAGGAAGGACTTGTGCCGCAGCAGCCGCCGAGCAGATTTACGCCAAGCGCTGCAATTCCTTCCATCGCCTCACAAAAATAAGACGGATTTTCCCGGTAAATACTTCTGTCTGAAATCTTATCCGCATATCCTGCATTCGGCGCTGCAAATACAATCAGCTCACCAAAATCAAGTCTGCGAAGAATGTGCCGCAAATGCGCAGGGCCTACACCGCAGTTAAAGCCGATGCCATCAATCTGAGATGCCTCTTTGACTTGATTTACAAGTGAAGCCGCACTAATTCCCGACTTCGTATAACCAAATTTATTAATACTGAAGCTGACCATAATAAACACATCATTTTCAGATTTTATCCACTCAATGACAGGTAAAATACTCTTTAAATCCGCAAAGGTCTCAAACCACAAAATTTTAGCGCCGGCATCAAGATGTGCTTTCGCCATCGTCTTGTACACCTCATAAGCATCTTCATTATCCTGATTTCCGTGCCACGGCAAAGGCCCGATATCTCCGGCAATATAAATTTCCTGTTTGTCCCCGCCTTCTTTCGATAAATTTTGTTCCTTTGCCACCGCCTGCTGTGCAATTTTATACGAAGCATAGACGTTTTCATATACTTTATGTAAACCTTCCTCCGCTAAGACGCCTGCGGCTGCGCGCCCAAAAAGCGTCTCTTTATTTGATGCAAAGCTATTGGTCCGAATCAAATTTGCCCCTGCACGAATGTACTCCCGGTGAATCGCCTCAATTCTTTCGGGATATATCAGATTATCACACTCCGGTGCCTGTCCGGCTCTGCCATACCGCTGATTATAATAAGTCCCCATTGCCCCATCAGTCACAAGACACCTTGTCTTCAACAACGCTTTAATATCCATACTTCTCATCCTTTGCAGCCTCATTTTCTTTTGTGAAAAGTATACGTTGCCAACCCCTTCATGTCAAGAAAACTTTTTTCGAAAAAAACATTTACAACACCCCTTTTATGCGCTATAATGCAGACACAACAAAATATTTTTTTGCTGGGGGAGCCTTTTGGCTGAGAAAGTAGAACTTGACCCTTTGAACTTGACATGGTTAGTACCATCGTAGGGAAGCAATTTTATTTGCCATTTCGGGCTTTCCTTACAATTATGTTAGGAGAGCCCTTGTTTTTTTCTTTCTCCTCCCCACATAGAATGGAGGAACCTTATGTTAACCCAACGTCTCTTTGAATGTGTAAAGCCTGTCTGGGAAGCTTATTTAAACCACCCTTTTTTGACAGGTCTTGCTGACGCATCTCTCTCCAAGGAAAAATTCAAATACTATATGCTGCAGGATTATCTTTACCTGTACCAGTATGCCAAGGTATTTGCTTTGGGCGCTGTCAAAACCGAAGACCATGATTTAATGCGTTTTTTCTCCGGTCTTATGGACACGACTTTAAATGGAGAGATGCTTATCCACAAAGCCTATATGAAACGGCTTGATATTACCCCGGAAGATATAAAAAAAGCACGGCAGGCGCTTCCGAACAATGCTTATACCTCTTATATGCTTAAAATCGCTTATGAGGGCGATGCATTGGATATTCTGATTGCCGTTCTTGCCTGCTCGTGGAGTTATGCCTATATCGGTACAAAGATTGCCGAAAATCCCGAAAGTCTTCATCATCCATTTTACGGCGAATGGGTTGAGGGCTATAGCTGTGAAGCTTATGTCAGCGCCAACAACAGCTTAATTGAGCGCATCAACAGCCTTGGTGATAATATTTCCGAAACACGTTTTAACCGCTTAAAAGAAATTTTTGTGAATTGCAGCCGGTTTGAAGCAATGTTTTGGGATATGGCATGGCTTGGCGGTGATGAATGTGTATCAGATTTCGGAGGCGCCCTATGCTGACCTTTAACCACGTCACTTTTTGTTACCCCGAGGATACACTGCCAATGATTAAGGATTTGTCCTTTCATGTCAACCATGGGGAATTTGTTTCTGTCATTGGCGCAAGCGGCTGCGGAAAGACAACCATCTTTCGATTAATTAACAAGCTGCTTACGCCACAATCGGGAAATATTCTTGCTGACGGCAAAGACATACGGGATTTGAAAAACTATGCCGGCTATATGCCCCAAAAGGATTTACTTTTCCCATGGCGTACAATCGAAAAAAACCTATGGCTGCCAATGGAATTAAAAAAGCTTTCAAAAGCCGAAATGGCTGAAAAATCCAAAGCCGTACTTGAAGAAATCAATCTTCTTTCCTATAAAGATAAATATCCGAAAGACTTATCCGGCGGTATGCGCCAGCGCATATCCTTTGCAAGGACATTGCTGACTGAGTCCGAGCTTATGCTTTTAGATGAACCGTTTTCAGCTTTGGACTCCCTTACAAAAATGTCAATGCAGGAATGGCTTTTAAAGCAATGGGAACATTTTCATAAGACAATCATGTTCATTACGCATGATGTCGAGGAAGCAATTTTTCTGTCCGGAAAAATCTTTGTGATTACCGAGACACCTATTACCCGGCTTGAAGTTATTGACGTACCTTTGCCATTTCCAAGAAATCGTGAACAATTAAAATCTCCGGAAATCATTGACTTAAAGGAATCTTTAATTTCAAAATTGAAAGCGCAGGTGATATTGCCATGAAAAAAAATCTGCCGTCATTAATTTTCGTGTTTATACTGCTTATTTTATGGCAGGCCGGTGCCATTGGCATGAATGCCGCTTATATTTTGCCATCGCCTATACAGATTTTAGAAAAATTATGGCTGCTTAGAGAACCGCTGATTACGGTTCATTTGCCTGCAACGATGACAATTACACTCATAGGACTCCTCATATCTGTTGTCCTCGGTCTGTTTCTTGCAATTATTATGGATATAAGCACAATCGCTCAAAGAGCACTCTATCCTATTATTATTGCATCTCAGACAATACCGACAACGGCAATTGCACCGCTTTTTGTTTTATGGTTCGGCTATGGCATATGGAGTAAAATTTTGGTAACCATATTAATTACCTTCTTTCCAATCACAATCACCGTCTATGACGGCTTTCAATCAACCAAACGTGAAATGGAGGAACTGCTTTTAAGCTTTGGCGCCACAAAGAAAGATATTTTTATCAAGCTCAAGTTGCCTGCCGCACTTCCGGCATTTTTCTCCGCAATAAAAATGGCTATTCCGTTAAGCATTATCGGCGCAGCCATCGGCGAATGGCTCGGCGCTCAAAGCGGTCTCGGCTACTTCAGCCGGCGCATGATGACACAGCTTGACGG
>CABUBX010000025.1 GCA_902489925.1 uncultured Lachnospiraceae bacterium
TATTTCAATATAATTTTTTATATTGAAGGTATCGGGTATATTTCTGAGTGTGAAAACATGATTTTTATGGATACCTTCAATATTCGGGCGAATTGGCTCGGCGCCGGGAGAAAGAATCAGCGTATCATAAGTTTCTTCATAAGTTGTATCGGTTTGGAGATTTTTCACAGTGACAGATTTTTTCTCGCGGTTAATGTGAAGGGCTTCGTTAAATGTACGAACATCGATATTGAAACGTGCCTTAAAGCTTTCAGGTGTCTGAAGTGTCAACATATTTTTATCTGTAATTACACCGCCGATAAAATAGGGGAGGCCGCAGTTGGCAAAAGAAATATAGCCGCCCTTTTCTAAAATAATAATTTCTGCATTTTCATCAAGTCTGCGAAGTCTTGCCGCTGCGGAGGCGCCTCCAGCCACACCGCCGATAATTAAAGTTTTCATAAAATTCACTCACTTTCTTCGGATATATGATGGATATAAGATACCAAAAGCAGTTGTTTTTTTCTGTGATCTTATCACATTAAAAAAAACTCTTGAAAATAGTCGAAGTTTGTCTATAATATAAAGTTAGATAAAGCTAATTGGTTGAGATAACAGACCTTTTGAAAGAATGGAGATATAATTGGATGAAACTGAGTGAATTAGAAATTGGAAGTACCGCGACGATTCTTGCTGTTGGCGGAAGCGGTGCACTGCGTCAGCATTTTCTGGATATGGGACTGATACAGGGCACTGAGGTGACTGTCGTTAAGTATGCGCCGATGGGGGACCCGATAGAAATAAGAATCCATGGGTATGAATTGACAATACGACTTGAGGATGCAAAAAATATTGAAATCAGTCAGGCGCATAAAGCGAAGGATTTGGCAAAAAAAGCCAAGGGCAAGGAAAAACACCATCCCGGCTATGGCGAGGGCGGACGTTTTCATAATGTCAAGGAGGAACATCCGCTGCCTGAGAGCGAGACGCTGACATTTGCACTTGTGGGCAATCAAAATTGCGGAAAGACAACATTATTTAATCAACTTACAGGTTCAAAGCAGCATGTCGGAAATTTTCCGGGTGTGACTGTAGACAGAAAAGACGGTGTGATTAAAGGATATGAAAATACATTAATCACAGATTTGCCGGGAATTTATTCGATGTCGCCTTACAGCAGTGAGGAGATTGTGACGCGTGAATTTGTTATACGGGAAAAACCGAAAGGCATTATCAATATTGTCGATGCGACAAATATTGAGAGAAACCTTTATTTGACGATGCAGCTTTTAGAATTGAATATTCCGATGGTTGTTGCACTCAATATGATGGATGAGCTTCGGGAAAATGAAGGCTCTGTGTTGGTTAATGAGATGGAGGCGGCGCTCGGTGTGCCGGTGATTCCGATTTCGGCGGCAAAGGGCGAAGGTATTGGCGAGCTTGTGCGCCATGCTGTCCATGTAGCGAAATATCAGGAAAAACCAATGGAGACGGATTTTTGCAAAAAAGCAGAAGGTATTCACCGGGGCATCCATGCAGTCATGCACCTGATTGAAGACCATGCACAGACAGCAGGGATTCCTGTCCGCTTTGCGGCAAGCAAAGTCATGGAGGGCGATAGTAAACTTTTAGAGCAGCTGAAATTGACAGAGAATGAAAAAAATATTTTGGAAAATATAGCCAGACAGACAGAGGAGGAAACCGGGCTTGACCGTGCGGCAGCGGTAGCTCAGATGCGTTTCGCCTATATTGAGGATGTATGCAGCAATACGGTGATTAAGCCAAAAGAGAGTAAGGAAAGGATAAGAAGTCGGAGAATTGACCATTTTCTGACCGGAAAATATACGGGCATTCCTGCATTTATCGGTATTATGGGCATTGTGTTTTTTCTTACATTTAACGTCATCGGCGCCGTTTTGAAGGGGGTTTTAGAAGCGGGGATTGAGGCGCTGACAGCAGCCGTCTCATCAGCTATGAGTGCGGCCGGCGTCAACAGTGTTGTCCATTCCCTTGTCATTGATGGTATTTTCAGCGGTGTCGGCGGTGTTTTAAGTTTTCTTCCGATTATTGTTACCTTGTTTTTCTTTTTATCAATGCTTGAGGACAGCGGCTACATGGCGCGTGTTGCTTTTATCATGGATAAGCTTTTGAGAAAACTGGGGCTTTCAGGGCGAAGCATTGTGCCGATGCTCATTGGCTTTGGCTGTACAGTGCCCGGAGTTATGGCAAGCCGTACACTGCCGTCAGAGCGTGACCGAAAGATGACCATTCTTTTGACGCCGTTTATGAGCTGTACGGCAAAGCTTCCGATTTATGCCTTTTTTACAGAAGCCTTTTTTCCAAAGCATGGGGCGCTTGTCATGATAGGTCTGTATGTTTTTGGTATTATTATGGGAATATTGATGGCACTTATTTTTAAGAAAACAGCCTTTAAAGGTGAGGCGGTGCCGTTTGTCATGGAGTTGCCGAATTATAGAATGCCGGGTGCGAAAAATGTGCTGCACCTGTTATGGGATAAGGCAAAAGACTTTTTGCAGAGAGCCTTTACAGTGATTTTTGTTGCAACGATTGTTATATGGTTTTTGCAGAATTTTGATACGGGCTTTAATATGGTTTCAAATTCACAGCAAAGTATACTGGCGCTTGTGGCCGGGACGGCAGCACCGATATTTATACCGCTCGGTTTTGCGGACTGGCGTATTGTGACGGCGCTGATTTCAGGTTTTCTTGCCAAAGAAAGTGTTGTGTCTTCGCTGACGGTGCTTTTTGGCAGTACTGCGGCACTTCAGTCAGGACTTACAATACCCGGTTCGGCATCACTTTTAGTTTTCTGCCTTTTATATACACCGTGCGTTGCCGCAATTGCATCGGTAAAGCGTGAGCTTGGCGGAAAATGGGCTTTGGCTATGGTTGTCGGTCAGTGTGTGCTTGCATGGATTATGTCCTTTATCGTATACCGGTTGGCTCTGTTCTTGTGATAAAACGTTTAAGAAACGATAGTGATAATTAAAGAAAGGGACTTTAGTATGGTTTGCGCGGCGTTTTTGCAAACCTTGCTAAAGTCCCTTTTATATAGTATTTGGGAAGTCATGGTTACTGAAAAAATAAATGCTCAATCAGTATTTTCAAGCCAATGAGTATTAAGATAACACCTCCGGTAATTTCGGCATATTTTCCGAGTTTACCGCCGATACGGTTGCCGAGAAATACGGCAGCAAGACTTAAAATAAAAGTTGTGATGCCGATGAGGCAGACTGCCGGTAGGATATCAACCTGAAGAAAAGCAAAGCTGACACCGACGGCAAGGGCATCAATACTTGTGGCGACAGCAAGAAGAAAGACCTCTTTTAACGGAATATCAACAATGATGATATCACATGCTGTCGGCGCTTCTTTGGACTCTTTAAGCATATTAATGCCAATAATACTAAGAAGGCCAAAGGCAATCCAGTGGTCAATCGAGGTGATAAGCTGCTCAAAATGTGTGCCGACCCACCAGCCAAGCAGCGGCATAAGTCCCTGAAAAAGACCGAAAAAGACAGCAAGGCGCAGCGCATGGCGCCGCAGGTTGGATTTTAGACAAATACCTTTGGCAAAAGATACAGCACAGGCGTCCATTGAAAGGCCGACAGCAATAAAAAATACAGATAATAAATTCATTAAAAATCCTCAGCTTTCTGAAAAAGTGGATGACAATAAGTTTTTAAAATATATCAAATAATAAAATAAAAGTCAAACAAAATATTTTCGTTATGATTGACAAATAAAGGGGGATATATTAAACTGTAATTATGAATTTTATAGTTTTGTGGTTGCTGTTAGCACAGCATTGAAAGGGAATCCGGTGAGAATCCGGAACAGTCACCTCTACTGTGATGCGGACGATGAAATCATAACCATTGGCACTGCCGAGAAGGGATTTCGGAGGAGGAAGCAAAGTCAGGAGACCTGCCATTATATTTTAAAGATATTTCTGGGATGAGGGAATGTTTTATTTTTGTGCAAATAAAATAGACATGAAAGACAGGCTTTTCACAGATAATGTGGGAGACCTGTCTTTTTGTTTTTGGACAGAAGTGCTTTGTCCGGCACAGTGTAAGTGTTGAAAGGAAAGAGAGGCAGAAAGCAATGAGAAAAAATTTGAAAAAATTATGGTTTGTATTTTCCATGGCACTTGTGCTTGCATTTGTTGGCGGAGGCTGCAACAAAACGGAAAGTCTCGACAACAGGGTGGCACAGACGGATTCGCAGACGGAAAGTGAAGAAGAAAGGGAAAGTGAAACCGCAAAAAATAGGCCGGCAGAAAGCGAAACGGAGGAATATTTTGATGTCGAAGCGGCAGAAGCTGAAAGTGAAGATTATTCAAAGTATGAGGAGAAAATAAGCAGCTCAAAGGTTACTTACAGTGACGGAAAGGGCAGTGGTCAGGATGAATATTTGACAGACCCTGTGCCGGAGGGGCAGCAAAATCCCACAGAACCGGGCGAGGTGACGATAGATACATCCAAGAAACAAACATGTTATCTTAGTATTTCCTGTGCCACGATTCTCGATAATATGGAAAATCTGACAGAGGGAAAAGAAGATTTGGTGCCGTCGGACGGGGTGATTTATGCGCAGAGAGAAGTTTCATTTTATGAAGGTGAGAGTGTTTTTGATGTGCTTTTGAGAGAGACACAAAATAATAGAATTCATATGGAGTACAGTTTTACGCCAATGTATAATTCAAATTACATCGAAGGTATTTATAATTTATATGAATTTGACTGTGGCGGAGATTCGGGTTGGATGTATGCTGTAAACGGCTGGTATCCAAATTATGGCTGCAGCCGTTATGTGGTTCAGGCAGGGGACATCATTGAATGGAATTATACATGTGATTTGGGCAGAGATTTAGGTCAGAACTGGATGGGATAATATGGTTAGTGACAATTTTTCATCCTTTCATCCGGCAATAAGCTTTTTTTACTTTGTGCTTGTGATTGGATGTTCTATGTTTGTGATGCACCCGGTATTTTTGGGCATTTCATGTGTTAGTGGGTTTTTGTATTATTTGTATTTAAAACAGTGGAAAGCGGTGAAAACAGCACTTTGGCTGATGCTTCCGGTATTTCTTGTTTCTGCGGCAGTCAATCCGCTGTTTAATCATGAGGGTGTGACATTAATTTGTTATTTTGGCACAGGAAATCCTTTAACGCTTGAGTCGATAGTGTACGGCTTTGCTTCCGGTGTGATGCTTGTGACAGTGTTAAATTGGTTCTCCTGCTATCAGTCGGTGATGACCTCCGATAAGTTTATTTATCTTTTCGGAAAGATAATACCGGCGCTTTCATTGATTCTTTCGATGGTGCTCAGATTTGTGCCAAAGTTTAAATTGCAGATACAAAAGGTGTGTGAGTCGCAAAAGTGCATCGGACGTGATGTGACACATGGAAATGTGTGGCAGAGGGCAAGACATGGCATGAGGATTCTTTCTATTATGCTGACATGGGCACTTGAAAATTCGGTGGAGACAGCTGATTCGATGCGTTCAAGAGGCTATGGGCTGAGGGGGAGAAACAACTTTTCGATTTACCGTTTTGATACGAGAGATAAGACCATGCTTGGCATACTTACAGGACTGAGCATTGTTGTCTTTACAGGAATTTTGACGAAACAGGTACGTTTTTTATACTATCCGATGCTGAAAATGAATGAGATGACACCTTTTGTGTGGATAGTTTATATTTTTTATGGAATATTGTGTTTTATTCCGTTAATTACAGATTGGATAGAGGATATAAAATGGCATTATTTGAAATCAAGAATTTAAAATTCAGTTACCCGCAAAGTGAAGCCCCGGCGCTGGACAATTTGAACTTTTCCATTGAAGCCGGTGCCTTTGTGCTTATATGCGGTAAATCCGGCTGCGGAAAAACAACGCTGCTTCGGCATTTCAAAACAGTTATGACGCCATATGGCAGCAGAGAGGGGGAGATACTTTATAATGGAAGCTTGCTTTCCAAAGTGCCTGCCAGGGTACAGGCATCAGAAATCGGTTATGTCCTCCAAAGCCCGGATAATCAATTAGTCACAGATAAAGTGTGGCATGAGCTGGCATTTGGTGTAGAAAATTTAGGGTATCCTCAGGATATTATCCGTTTGAGGGTTGCTGAGATGGCAAGTTTTTTTGGCATACAAAATTGGTTTTATAGAAATGTAGAGGAGTTATCAGGCGGTCAAAAGCAGCTGTTAAATCTTGCGTCCGTGATGGCTATGCAGCCTAAAGTACTCGTTTTAGATGAACCGACATCACAACTTGACCCGATTGCCGCAGGTGAATTTTTAGCGACAATACGAAAAATCAATCTTGAACTCGGTGTGACGGTGATTATGATTGAGCATCGTCTGGAGGAAGTTTTTCCGATGGCCGATAAAGTGCTTGTGCTGGAAAATGGCCGCCAGTGTATTTTTGAGCGGCCAAGGGCGGTCGGGCAATTACTTGATGGCAGTGATTTGTTTTTGGCTATGCCAAGTCCTGTGCAGATTTACAACGGCGCCGGAAAGCAGGGGCTTTGTCCGTTGACTGTGTGCGAGGGAAGAAGCTGGCTTGAAGAAAATTTTAAGCCTGCGTCAAATTATGTGCCGGAAGAAAAAAATACAGATTGGAGTCAGAAGCCGGTTATCGATGTTCGTGAAGTGTGGTTTCGCTATGCAAAGGAGACGCCGGATGTTGTCAAAAATTTGTCCTTTAAAGTTTATCCGGGCGAGCTTTTTTGTATTCTCGGCGGCAACGGCACAGGGAAAACAACAGCGCTTTCTTTGATTGCCGGGATAAGGCGGCCTTACCGGGGGAAAATACATCTTTACGGACGTGAAGTAGGAAAGATAAAGAATAAAGACCTATACAATAAATTTATGGGAGTATTGCCTCAAAATCCTCAAAATCTTTTTGTGAGAGACACGGTTTATGAGGATTTAAAAGAAATATTCAGTGATGCCCCGTCTGATATTCGAAAGAACTGCGAAATGCGCATTGCACAGATTGCTCAGGAGACAGAGATTAGTCACTTGCTCATGATGCATCCTTATGATTTAAGCGGCGGAGAGCAGCAGAGAGCGGCGCTTGCAAAGGTGCTTTTGCTTGAGCCGAAAATACTTTTGCTTGATGAGCCCACAAAGGGATTGGATGGTTTTTATAAAGCAAGGCTTGCTTCTATTTTTGAAAAGCTTCAAAAAAGAGGCATGACCATTCTTATGGTTTCCCACGATATAGAATTTTGTGCAGCTTATGCGGATGATTGTGCCATGTTTTTTGACGGAGGTATTGTTGCAAGCGGTCCGGCTCGGCGTTTTTTTACCGGAAATAGTTTTTATACGACAGCTGCGAACCGTATGGCACGCCACATTTTTCCGGAGGCTGTCACCGTAAAGGATGTGATTGAGTTATGCAGAGCAAACAGTCGGTAGGTTTAGATACTCTGGCGATGCTGCCTATATTTGGCAGTGTTTATAGCATCATTTGTATGGTGCTGCTTCCATGGGTATCTTTACCGTTTTTAAAATATTCAAGACTTCCTGTAACATATAGTCTTTGGCAGTTGGGAGACCTTGGGGAAAATATAAACAAAAGTATTGCACTTGGCGGAAAACTTAAAATGTCGCCTTTTGATGACAGACAGATTTATATGATTTTGACGGTTGGGGAAATTTTTTTGTTTGCGGCTTTGCTTATCAGCGTGATTGTTTTGATATCTGCGATTTTAATGGGCTGTTTAAAAATCAAGGCTGTGACGGTCGGACGTTTTGCTTTTGTTATGTCGGCAATGCTGCCGGCGGTGATGTTTGCAGCCGTTGCTTTTTTAAACATCATCATTAATATAAATGCAGGCAGGGAAAATAACTTTATAAATTTGACAATACATAGTTATGTGCAAATGACAAGCTGGCCGTATGCCCAAATGGTGATATCGGTTTTGCTTTTTGGGTTTCTTAAAAAACTTTTGGACACAAAGGCGGATGAGCCTTTAATGTATACGGGACGAAGAAAAAAAGAAGAAGATGTGCATATCGGCCGTCGCACAAAGACGGCGCTTTTGTTGATTTGTGCGGCAATTCCGTCAATGATTTTTTTTGGTATTTTCTTTTTAAACGACAGGAGTCCGCTGTTTATCGCCCTTTGTATTATCGGTCTTTCAATGCTGCCGTTTTGCATGATTTTTGAGGATAGAAGACCTCAGGCACGCGAACTTTTGCTCATTGCGGTAATGGCAGCCATCGCGGCCGTCGGGCGGGTTGCATTTTTTATGCTGCCTCAGTTCAAGCCTTTAATGGCGATTGTGATTATTACAGGCGTATCTTTAGGGGCTGAGTCCGGATTTTTAACAGGCGCAGTCGCGGGCTTTGTATCTAATTTTTTTCTTGGGCAGGGACCGTGGACACCGTGGCAGATGTTCGGTTTCGGCATTACCGGATTTCTTGCGGGACTTTTGTTTTGCAAAAAGCAAGGTACAAAAATTTTGTCAGAGAAGCAAAGACGGCGTAAAAAGGCAGGTATCTGTATCTTTGGCGGCTTTTCGACACTGATAATTTACGGCTTTCTCATGGATACGGCATCGGTGACGATGTTTTCAAGTGAGTTTTCATGGAAACTGTTTAAGGCATCTTATGTGACGGGCTTTCCGTTTAATGTGATTCATGCCATAGCGACAGTTGCTTTTCTTGCAGTTTTGTTGAATCCGTTTGAGAGAAAACTTGAAAGAATCAAAGTGAAATATGGGATGATGGAGAATTAGTTTATGAGAGAGGGTGTTTTGATGGCTCAGAAGGTTTTAGTATGGCGGGCTAAAGATGAAACTGTTTATATTAAAGATGATGTCAGGAAAAATTTGGATAAGAAAATGACCATCGGCGGAAATTACAGAAAAATCGGTGATGAAGCTTTTAAAAATAATATTAAAGTCAGGGAAGTGAACCTGGAAAAAGGTGTTTCGGAAATTGGTATAAGCAGTTTTTACGGCTGTACGTCTTTGAGACGTGTCGAGCTTAGTACTGTGAAGATTATTCGAAGAAATGCCTTTTGTGGCTGTACAAATTTGACGAGCATTAGTTTGGACTGCAATCCCGAGACTGTCGGTGCGGGTGCATTTTCAATGTGCAAACGGCTGGAACGGGCTGTGTGCGGAGGCAAAATTATCAGTGAAAGAGTCTTTTGTGGCTGTAAAGCCTTAAAGCATGTGGATTTTCCGGAGGGACTCAAAGAGATTCAGAGAGAAGCCTTTTGCGATACCGGTATTAAGCAGGTGAACTTACCGGAGTCTTTAGAAGTTATTGGTGACAGTGCTTTTTTAAAGTGCCGTGAACTTGAATATGTAAAAATACCTTCGAATGTTCGTGCCATTAAAAAATGGGCATTTCATGGCTGTAATCGTCTCAAGGTGCTTGAAATTGCCGGGGAACCGGAAATTATCGGTGAGTGGATTATTAACAGAAGCACGAAAATACGGTGCAGGCGGGGCGGCAGGGTTGAGGCATATTGCCTTGCTGCCGGTTTTGAGATAGAATATGCGTAAACACAAGACTCTAAGGCGTCGTTTTAAGAAACTGACGCCTTTATTCTTGACTAAAAAAATAATATGCCTTATAATATTTTAGATACAATTGTAAAATATCGCTGACGTGCGCCGAAAACGGTGATTTCAGTGTAAAGAGATTTAAAAGCAGGTGGATGAAATGATTAAAAGTATGACCGGCTTCGGCCGCTGCGAGGTGGCAGAAAAAGACAGAAAGATGGTCGTTGAGATTAAGGCCGTTAATCACCGCTATTGTGATATTAACATAAAGATGCCTAAAAAGCTTGGTGTGTTTGAGTCATCAATTCGTGCACTTATGAAGAAGTATATCCAGCGTGGAAAGGTAGATGTCTTTATCACTTATGAGGATTATACGGAGTATACGGCATGTTTGAAATATAATCAGGATTTGGCAGCGGAATATTATGCGAAGCTTCAGCTTCTGAGCTCTGAATTTGGAATTGAGAATGATGTGACGGCAACAAAGCTTTCAAAGTACCCGGAAGTGTTTTCGCTTGAGGAACAGACCGTTGATGAGGTAGCTTTATTAAAGCTTATTGAGCAGACGGTGACAGGTGCCTGTGAAAAGTTTGTTGATACGCGTATTGCAGAAGGCGAGCATCTTAAAGAAGACCTTTTGGCAAAGCTTGACGGTATGAAGGGCATGGTTGATTTTATCGAAGAACGTTCACCTCAGATTATTAAAACTTATGAGGATAAGCTCACGGCTAAAGTGAAAGAACTTTTGGAGGACAATACAGTCGATGAAAGCAGAATTTTGACAGAAGTGACAATTTTCGCAGATAAAATATGTGTTGACGAGGAAACTGTTCGTTTGAGAAGTCATATCCAGAGTGCGGCAAAGGCCTTGACAGAAGGCGGCGGTGTCGGCAGAAAGCTTGATTTTATTGCTCAGGAGATGAACAGAGAGGCCAATACGATTCTTTCAAAAGCGAATGATTTGGAAATTTCCAATAAGGCAATTGATTTGAAAACGGAGATTGAAAAGGTTAGAGAACAGATTCAAAATATTGAGTAATGAAAACAGGAGTCGATGCACTTGATTGGTTTATTAAATGTTGGTTTTGGAAATATGATTAACAGCACAAAGCTTGTGGCAGTGATTAATCCTGATTCGGCGCCGGCTAAGCGGCTCGTACAGACGTCAAGGGATGACGGCAGAGTTATTGACGCCACACAGGGGCGACGCACGAGAGCTGTGCTTATTATGGACGATGACCATATTGTTTTGTCGGCTCTCCAGCCGGAGACACTGGCCGGGCGCTTCAAAGGCCGGGAGATAAGTGCGGAGACGGTGCATGATGTGACAACCCGTGATGATGAAGCAGAGGAAAGTATCTGACTGTGGTATCATATGTTTTTATACAATGATGATGAAGGAGAAAACGATGAAAAAGGGTATTTTAGTCATAGTATCAGGCTTTTCAGGCGCCGGTAAAGGCACTGTGATGAAAAGCTTTATGGAAAAGTATTCTGACAAGTTTTGTTTGTCAGTGTCAGCGACGACACGTTTGCCGAGAGAAGGCGAGATTCACGGACAGGACTACTTCTTTAAGAAAAAAGAAGAATTTGAGCAGATGATTGCGGAGGATGCACTGCTTGAATACGCCTGTTATGTAGGTAATTATTATGGGACTCCGCGAGCTTTTGTGGAATCAAAGCTTGATGAGGGCATGAATGTCCTTTTAGAGATTGAGATACAGGGGGCTATTAAGGTTAAAGAGAAATTTCCTGATGCCGTCCTTGTTTTTGTAACACCGCCGGATGCAAAAAGTCTTGAAGAGCGACTTCGCGGCCGAGGTACAGAGACAGAAGAAGTTATAGCAGACAGACTTTCAAGAGCAGCCGAGGAAGCCGTTTATATGAAGAATTATGATTACATTGTTCTTAATGAAGACGGCTGTGTGGAGGCATGTGCAGACAGCATTTACAAAATTGTTGAAGATGAATTGCTTAAAGCTTCAAGAAGTATGGGATTCATCACTAAAATGAAACATGATTTGGAGTTATACAGGAAGGGAGAATAATATATGTTACATCCATCTTATTCAGATTTAATGAAAGCGGTCAACAGCGACATTGAAGAAGGTGAACAGCCGGTTGTTCAGAGCCGTTATTCTATTGTTATTGCAACAGCAAAGCGTGCGCGTCAGATTATTGCCGGTTCAGAGCCGCTTGTAGGAAATGTTAAAGGTAAGAAGCCTTTGTCTATCGCGGTTGATGAGCTGTACGGCGGCGATGTTAAGATTCTTGGCGTTGATGAAACTGACGAGGATGATTATGTTATGGACTATAACAACGATGTTCTTGAGATATCACTTGAAGATGATACAGATGAGCACGATGATGATGAATTGTCAGACGATGATGACGAAGCCGAAGAAAACTACGAGGACGAAGAATAATTAAACGCAGAAAATCAGGGCTGCCGCAGAATGCAGAATCAAGAAGCTTTCTGACGGCAGCCTTTTGTAATCGCACAAAGCCGCAGGAGGGAAGAAGATGTATGCCGATATTATTGTAGATATTGCTTCAGGCCGGTTAGACAGAAGCTTTCAGTATACGGTTCCGGAGATGCTTTCACAGGAGGCGTGCATCGGTTCACAGGTGATGATTCCGTTCGGCAGCGGCGGACGGCTGGTGAAAGGCTTTATTGTCGGGTTCTCGGATACGACAGACTACGATGCTTCAAAAATAAAACCGATTGTCAAAGTAATTAATGATGAGGTGACCGCCGAGAATCAGATGATACGTCTTGCGGAGTGGATGAGAAATGTTTATGGTTCGACGATGCTTCAGGCTTTAAAAACAGTGCTTCCGGTGCGGGATGAAATTCGCGCAGTTGTCGCAAAGTATTACAGACCGGCTGCCGCTTTTCATATGGCAAAGGAAATACTGCGCCCGGTATTGGAAAATCGAAGAAGTAAAGCAAAAGCGCGGTTGATGGCGTGGTTTCTTGAAAATCCGGATACAATGGACGGAGAATTTGGCTGGCATACAAAGGAGGAAGTGCTTTCGGGTTCAGGTGTCTCTGCCGCAACCCTTAAAGCCGCTGTGTGCGAGGGGCTTGTTTTGGAGAGCACAAAACAGGTATACCGAAAACCCGTAAAGGTGCAGTCACTTTTTGGCGGTCATGTGGCTTTAAATGAGCAGCAGCAAAAGGCCGTGTCGGGGATTCTTGACAGCCGGGAGAAGGTCCATTTGCTGTTTGGTGTAACGGGCAGCGGAAAGACAGAAGTTTATATGGACTTGATTGCCCATATGTTAGATGAAGGCCGGCAGGTTATTGTGCTTATTCCTGAGATTTCCCTGACGCTGCAGACGGTGACAAGGTTTTACGAAAGATTTGGCGAGCGAGTATCGGTGATGAATTCCAAGCTTTCGGCAGGCGAGCGCTACGACCAGTATCTCAGGGCGAAACGGGGCGAGATTGATATTGTCGTCGGTCCCCGCTCGGCGCTTTTTATGCCGTTTCCCAACTTGGGCATGATTATCATCGATGAAGAACATGACGGCGCTTATAAAAGTGAAAAGTCTCCCAAGTACCACGCGAGAGAGGCAGCCATATACCGCGCAGGGATGTGTGGGGCAAAGGTTGTGTTAGGCTCGGCGACACCGTCTGTATCCACTTATGCTAAGGCACTGTCCGGTGAATACGGACTTCACAGGCTGACGGCGAGGGCTAAAAGAGAAAGTGTGCTTCCTGATATTGTGACCGTCGATTTGAGAGAAGAATTTAAGATGAAAAACAAGCGCATTTTCAGTACAGCGCTTCAAGATATGATGGCAGATTGTCTAAGTCGGGGAGAACAGATGATGCTGTTTTTAAACAGACGGGGCTATGCGGGTTTTGTTTCTTGCAGAAGCTGCGGTTATGTATTAAAATGTAAGCATTGTGATGTGTCTTTGACCGCGCATACAGGCGGATACTTAAAGTGTCATTATTGCGGTTATGAAACGCCGCTGCCTAAGGTGTGTCCGAAGTGCGGCTCAAAGTATATTGCGGGCTTTGGCACAGGCACCCAGAAGGTAGAGCAGATGGTTAAGGATATTTTTCCGCAGGCAAGAGTCCTGCGTCTTGACCGTGATACGGCATCGGGGCGGGACAACATGGAAACCATTTTATCGGACTTTCGGGAATATAAGGCGGATGTTCTCGTCGGAACACAGATGATTGTAAAGGGGCATGATTTTCCTAAAGTAACGCTCGTCGGTATATTGGCTGCGGATTTGTCCATGTATTCAGGGGATTATATGGCAGCTGAGCGGACATTTCAGCTACTTGTTCAGGCAGCGGGCCGGGCAGGCCGGGGAGAGCTTCCGGGAAAGGTTGTCATTCAGACGTATAATCCTGAGCATTACAGTATTCAGACGGCTGCTTCCCAGGATTATGAGGGCTTTTACCGCCAGGAAATTGCTTTCAGACAGATGATGCATTATCCGCCGGCATCCAATATACAGGCATTGCTCGGCGAGTGCGCGGATGAAGACCTTTTGATGTTATGCATGGAAAGCATCAAGCGTGCTGTGGTCAATTCGGCAGGGCGATTTGGAGACACGCCGATAGAGGCGATGGGACCTGCGAATGCTTATGTGTCAAAAGGCAAAGATGTTTATCGAAAGGTTTTGTATTTTAAGTGTACAGACTTGATAACTTTGATGCGCCTCAAGCAGGCTATAGAAGCTTATTTGGTTAAAAATACACGGTTTGAACCGGTATATATACAATTTGATATGAATCCAATGACAATGTATTAAAGGAGAGAGTGTAATGGCAATAAGAAATTTACGGTATCAGGGAGATGCTATTTTAAACAAACCGACAAAAGAAGTGAAGGCAATGACACCAAAGATTAGGCAGCTGATTGAGGATATGCTTGACACAATGTATGAAAATAACGGTGTTGGCCTTGCGGCGCCTCAGGTGGGCGTACTTAGAAAAATCGCTGTCATTGATATCGGCGAAGGTCCGTATGTTTTTATTAATCCAAGAATTGTTGCCGAAGACGGCAGTCAGACAGGCGATGAGGGCTGTCTTAGTGTTCCGGGAAAAACAGGGACAGTGACACGGCCAAACTATGTAAAAACTGTGGCATTTGATGAAAATATGAATGAATTTGAAATTGAAGGCACAGAATTATTTGCGAGAGCGATGTGCCATGAATTTGACCATTTAGACGGACATCTTTATGTTGAGAAGGTAGAGGGTGAGCTTCGCGATAATACTTATGATGAGGAAGAAGCTTACGAAGAAGAATAATAGCTATGAAAAGAAGAATGGATATGGAAAGGCGGCGTAATAAATGAGAGCGATATTTATGGGAACACCGGATTTTGCGGTGCCGACACTTGAGGCAATGCTTGACGCCGGACATGAGGTCATTGGTGTATATACACAGCCTGACAGAGCTAAAGGCAGAGGGAAGAATGTTGTGTTTACTCCGGTCAAGGAGACTGCGATTAAACATAATATTCCGGTTTACCAGCCGGCACGGGTCAGAAATCCCGAAATTATAGAAGAAATCAGGGCAATGGCGCCGGAGGTTATCGTTGTTGTTGCCTTCGGACAGATTCTTCCAAAGGCACTTCTTGATATTCCAAAGTATGGCTGTATTAATGTTCACGGTTCACTGCTTCCAAAGTACAGAGGCTCTGCCCCGATTCAGTGGGCAGTAATTAACGGCGAAAAGGTTAGCGGCGTGACAACAATGTACATGGATGAGGGCATTGATACAGGGGACATGCTTTTAAAAGAAGAAGTGGTGCTCGACGCAAAGGAAACAAGCGGAAGCTTGCTTGATAAATTGTCGGTTGTCGGCGCTAAGCTTTTAGTGAAGACGCTTGGGCAGATTGAAGATGGCACGGCGGTGCGCAAAAAACAGGATGACAGTCTGACCGGCGCGTACGCAAAGATGCTTGATAAGTACATGGGAAATATTGATTTTTCAAAACCGGCTGAGGAGATAGAATGTTTAATCCGAGGGCTTAATCCATGGCCGAGTGCTTATACCCATTTCGGGAAAAAGACAGTAAAGATTTGGGATGCCGATGTGTCATCCGAGGAATATGAGGGAGAATACGGAGAAATTACAGAGGTCACAAAAGATGCATTTACAGTAAAGACGGGGAAAGGAAGTCTTGTTATCCGGGAACTTCAGATGGAAGGGAAAAAACGGATGAAAACAGATGCCTTTCTGCGCGGTGCAGTCTTGAAAAAAGGCGATAAATTTAGTCAGGAGTGATTTTATGTATTACGGATACCGTTATCCAAGATTTTATGTGGATCCGACATATATATTTGTGCTTATAGGCGTTGTGCTTTCGCTCATCGCTTCAGCGATGGTGAAGTCAACGTTTTCAAAATATTCGACATTAGCCAGTGTAAGCGGCGCTACGGGTGCAATGGCGGCACAGCAGATTTTAAATCAGTCGGGTATTTATGATGTGAGAATTGAGCGTGTCAGAGGACATTTGACAGACCATTATGACCCGAGAACAAAGGTACTTCGGCTTTCGGATTCGGTCTATGGTTCAAGAAGTGTTGCAGCTATCAGTGTTGCGGCACATGAATGTGGACATGCCATACAGCATCATCAGGGCTATGCGCCGCTGTCATGGCGTTCGGCGCTTGTGCCTGTGGCAAACTTCGGTTCAACATTAAGCTGGCCGCTGATTGTGATTGGACTTTTCATGGGCGGTGCAGGCAATATTTTTACCTCTATAGGCATCGTTTTATTTACCGCGGTTGTTTTGTTTCATCTTGTGACGCTGCCGGTGGAATTTAATGCTTCAAGACGCGGACTTGCGATACTTAAAAATAGCGGAATGCTCTATGAGCGTGAGAATCTTGCGGCAGCTAAGGTGCTTCGTGCGGCAGCCATGACTTACGTGGCAAGTGCGGCAACAATGATTTTACAGCTGCTTCGCCTTTTGATAATTACGCGCGGCAGACGAGATAATGATAATTAAGTCAAAGGAGTTTTTTTGTGGCACAGTCAGTCAATATAAGAGAAATTGTGTTAAGTCTTCTTGAGGAGACAGAAAAAGAAAATACACCCTGTCAGACAGCAATTCACCGTGCACTTATGAAATATCAGTATTTAGATAAGAAGGACAGAAGCTTTATAAGCCGTGTGACAAGGGGAACGATAGAATATCAGATTTATCTTGATATGGTTATCAGCCAGTTTTCGTCTGTAAAGCTGATGAAGATAAAGCCGGTGATTCGGCGTATTTTAAGAATGTCTGCTTATCAGATTTTAAAGATGGACAGTGTGCCATCTCATGCTGCCTGCAACGAGGCAGTAAAGCTTGCGGCAAAACGGGGTTTTCGCGGGCTTAAAGGTTATGTTAATGGTGTGCTTCGAAGTATTGACAGAAACCGCGATGCGATTAGGTTGCCGGATGAAACGGCAGAGCCTGTGAAATATTTGTCTGCAGCTTATTCTATGCCGGAGTGGATTGTTTCACGGTGGCTTGAAATTTATGATTTCCAAACGGTGAAGGGGATGCTTGGGGCCTCGCTTTCAGAGCGGCCGGTGACGGTACGTATTAATACGCAAAGAATCAGCCGGGAGGATTTTTATAAACGTCTTGAAAAAGAGCATGGTGATGTAAAGGTATGCAAAGGGAACTATACGGACTTTTCAGCCGGACTTTCGGGATATGATTATCTGGTGGGACTTTCTGTATTTAAAGAGGGACTTTGTTACGTTCAGGATGAAAGCTCGATGCTTGCCGGTGTGCTTGCCGGGATTAAGCCGGGGGATAAGGTCATTGATGTGTGCGCGGCGCCGGGCGGCAAGAGTATGAACGCAGCCTTGCTCGGCGGTATTGTTGATGCCCGTGATGTAAGTCCTGCAAAGCTTGAAAAGATTCGGGAAAATCTTGACAGGACAGAAATTACAGGAGTGACGGTTTCTTTAGCTGACGGCACCGTTTTTGATGTTACTTCAGAGCAGACGGCCGATGTTGTCATTGCCGATGTGCCGTGCTCGGGACTTGGGATTATCGGAAAAAAGGCAGATATCAAGTATCGTATAAAGGCGGAGGATATCGAAGCCCTTGTTGCTTTGCAGCGCAAGATTCTCACCAATGCGTGGCGGTATGTGCGTCCGGGCGGTACATTAATTTACAGCACATGTACAGTCAGTCGCGCTGAGAATGAGGCACAGGTTCAGTGGCTTAAAGATAATTTTTTGCTTGAAACGGTGGATATCAGCGAAAGTCTGCCGGAGAATATCTCATGTGAGACTGCAAAGCAGGGATATATCCAGCTGCTGCCGGGACAATGTGACTGCGATGGCTTTTTTATTGCAAAGCTGCGCCGGCAGGGACAAAATTCGGAAGAATAGGGTTTGAATTATGGAAAAAGCAGATATTAAGTCGATGTATTTCAATGAGCTGGAAGATTTTGTTGTTCATGAGCTTCATGAAAAAAAATTCAGGGCAGCCCAAATCTATGACTGGGTTCATGTAAAGCTGGCCAAGGATTTTGACGACATGAGCAATCTTTCAAAAGCACTTCGCGAAAAGCTGAAGGAAAAGGCTGTTTTGACAGCATTAAGAAAGGTCGAATGTCTTGTTTCGAAGGTTGACGGAACGAGAAAGTATTTATTTGAGCTTTCTGACGGCAATATTATAGAAAGCGTTTTAATGCGCTATAAATTCGGAAACTCAGTTTGTATTTCATCACAGGCCGGATGCCGCATGGGGTGTCGGTTTTGTGCATCGACACTGGACGGTCTTGCACGAAGCTTAACGGCAGCCGAGATGCTTGATGAAGTTTACAGTATACAGCGGGATACCGGTGAGCGTGTATCGAATGTTGTGATTATGGGCAGCGGTGAGCCGCTGGATAATTATGATAATGTCCTCCGTTTTTTAAAGCTTGCCTCGGATGAGCGGGCATTAAATATAAGTCAGAGGAACTTGACAATGTCTACCTGCGGACTTGTGCCGCAGATTTATAAAATGGCAGAGGAAAGGCTTCAGATTACGCTGGCAATTTCACTTCATGCCGTTGATGATGAGCGGCGGAAAAGGCTGATGCCGATTGCCAATAAGTATAGTATTGATGAGCTTTTAAAGGCATGCAATTACTATTATAAAAAAACAAATCGCCGTCTGACCTTTGAGTACAGTCTTGTGGGCGGTGTCAACGATAGTGAGGAGGAAGCAAAAGCGCTGGCACAGCTTTTGCGGGGGCTTAACTGTCATATCAATCTTATTCCCGTCAATCCAATCAAAGAGCGGGATTTTCGGCAGTCCGATTCGTTAAGTGTACAAAAATTTAAAAATAAACTTGAAAAATACGGAGGAAATGTTACTATAAGAAGGGAAATGGGCAGAGACATACAGGCTGCCTGTGGACAGTTAAGAAAAAGCTATACAGATAAGCTTTGCGGAAAAGAGGTATGAGATGAGGGTATATGGTAAATCTGATGTTGGTATGGTCAGGTCGATGAATCAGGACTATATGTTTTATTCAACAGAGCCTGTCGGTGTCCTGCCAAACCTGTTTATTGTGGCAGACGGTATGGGCGGCCATAAAGCCGGAGATTATGCCTCCAGACTATCAGTGGAGAAGTTTGTGGCATATGTAAAAAATGCCGGTAATGAAGTGCCGATAAGAGTTGTTGATGACGGTATTCGCTATGTCAACGGTCTTGTGATGGATGAGGCGGCGGCAAATCCTGACTATGCGGGAATGGGAACGACCTTTGTGGCGGCTTTTATTAAAGACGAGACGCTGTTTGTTGCCAATATCGGTGACAGCAGACTCTATCTCATAGACAGTGATATTACTCAGGTGACTGAGGACCATTCGTATGTCGGTGCCATGGTCAGAGCAGGTGAGCTGACAAAGGAGGAGGCTGTCCGTCATCCTGATAAGAATATTATCACAAGAGCTATCGGTGCGTCACGCGAGCCTAAGGTCGATTTCTTTGAGGTGGATTTGGAGAAGCATGACAGAATCCTGCTTTGCTCGGACGGACTGACAAATATGGTCAGCGATGAAGAAATACTGGATATTATGGAAAGCGAATATATCGGCGATGTCGTTGATATTCTGATAGATGAAGCAAAAGAAAACGGCGGGAATGACAATATTACCGCGATAGTTATACAACCATTTGATGAGGAGGTGGCCGGATGTTAGTGCCGGGTATGTATCTGGTAGACAGATACGAGATTCTTGAGAGAATCGGCTCAGGCGGAATGTCTGATGTATATAAAGCAAAATGTCACAAGTTAAATCGTTTGGTCGCGATTAAGGTTCTGAAGAATGAATACAGTCAGGATGCGGCCTTTGTAAAGAAGTTTAGGGTAGAGGCTCAGTCAGCCGCGGGACTTTCCCATCCTAATATTGTGAATGTTTATGATGTCGGTGAGGAAAACGGTATTTATTTTATCGTTATGGAACTTGTTCAGGGTATTACTCTGAAAAGATACATAGAGATGAAAGGTAAGCTTGAGGTGCGCGAGGCGTTAAATATTTCGATTCAGATTGCGTCCGGGTTAAGCGCGGCGCATCAAAACAGAATCATTCACCGTGATATCAAGCCGCAGAATATTATTATGTCAAGAGACGGTAAAGTCAAAGTCACAGACTTTGGTATTGCCAAAGTTGCGGATTCGACAACTGTGACAACGACTGCGGCAGGCTCGGTGCATTATATTTCACCTGAGCAGGCCAGAGGCGGCTATTCGGATGCCAAGAGTGATATTTATTCTCTCGGTATTACGATGTATGAGATGCTTACGGGACGTGTGCCTTTTGACGGAGAGACGAATGTCGCTGTGGCACTCTTACATATTCAAGGAGAGATGACACCGCCTCGTCAGCTTGAGCCGTCAATTCCGCGAAGCTTTGAGCGTATCATTTTAAAATGTACACAGAAAAAACCTGACAGACGCTACGGCTCTGCAAAAGAGCTGATTGCTGATTTGCGCCGTGTGCTGGCAGAGCCTGACGGCAATTATGTCGTGATTGGCAGTGCGCTTGCGGATTCGACAACGATTGTGATGAATGAAGGTGAGCTTCAGGCAATGAAACGTCAAAATGGTC
>CABUBX010000026.1 GCA_902489925.1 uncultured Lachnospiraceae bacterium
GTCTTACAGAGGCTTCGGTTCAGGTTGTGCTCAGTGAAGAAAAGCTTTTGAGTCTCAGTGAAAAGCTGACTAAAAAAATTAATGAGAAGTTTGATGAGGCTCAGGGGGAAATTGATGACGGCAAAGATAAGCTGGATGACGGCAAAGAGGCTTTAGAAAACGGAAAAGTAAGCGCTGCCGATAAAATGGCGGAGGCAGAAAATCAGCTGACGGACGGCAAGATAGAGCTTTCGCAGGGTGAGAGTGCTTTGGCAGATAAAAAAGCTCAGCTTGAGCTTGCCGAAAAAGCGATTGAGACGATGGAGACCGAGCTTTTGGAAGCGGAAAACAATTTGACGGCGCTTGGCGTACAGCTGGAGACGGCAAAGGCTTCCGCAGAGGCGATGAATCAGTCAATTCAGTCGCTGACGATTAAGCTGGAGGAAGCAAAAAAAGCAAAGCAGGAGGTTGAGAGCGAAACCTTCAAGAAAAACTACGAGACGGCTCTTGCCTCAAAGGCAGCTATTGAAGGACAGATTTTGGAGGTGCAGGGCAATGCAGCGCTGACGGAGGAGGAAAAGACGGCGCAGCTTAATGCGCTGAACGGACAGCTTGAACAGGTTTTGTCGCAGATTTCCGGCTATGATACGATACGGGAGACGGCGGCACAGTATGATACGATTGAAGAAAATCTCAAAACACTGACAGCTCAAAAGGTAGAGCTGGATGCTGAGATTGTAAAGCTTGAAACATCTTATAATGCGGCAAAGGCGCTTCTTGGAGATACGTCGGCTGCACATGAAAAGATAGATACAGCTAAAAAGCAGCTGGAGGAGGGAAAGAGTGCCGTTGCCGCGGCGGAGGCTCAGATTGCTTCGGGCAAGCAGACATTGGATGCGGCGATGCATGAACTCAGCAAAAATAAGGCGCTGGCAACCATTGATATGAGCGTTGCCGAGGCGCAGCTTGCGGCAAGCGAAGCACAGCTTGAAGCAGCGCAGAGCGAGCTTGATAAGACAAAAGCTTCTGCACTTGAAAATTCAGATATCGGAAAGATGATTACGAAGGAAACTGTGGAGGGCATTTTGACGGCACAGAATTTTTCAATGCCTGCAGGCTATGTCACAGAGGACGGCATGAGTTATATGGTGCGTGTCGGCGATAAATTTGAAGACATTGAGGATATGGAAAATCTTGTTATTACCGATTTGTCAAAACAGGGGCTTGGCGTTATTTATCTTAAAGATGTGGCAGATATTGCTGTGACAGATAATAGCGATGAAGTCTATGCAAAGATGAACGGCAATGCTGCCGTGCTTGTGTCTGTGGAAAAACAAAACGGTTATTCAACGGCCGATGTGGCAAAACGGGTGCGGGCTTATATGGACTCGGATACACTGAAAGAATACGGTGTGTCGATGACAGCGCTGATGGACCAGGGTATCTATATCGACCAGGTTATCAGCTCGGTGCTGACAAACCTCGTTATCGGTGCTTTGCTGGCGATTATTGTGCTGCTTATTTTCCTGAAGGATATAAGACCGACATTTGTTATTGCAATTTCAATTCCAATCAGTGTTATCTTTGCGATGACATTAATGTATTTTACAGGCATATCCATGAATATAATTTCATTGTCGGGGCTTGCGCTCGGTGTCGGTATGCTTGTAGATAATTCGATTGTTGTTATTGAGAATATTTACAGGCTACGAAGTGAAGGAAAGCCGGTGAAGGAGGCAGCCATTAACGGCGCAAAACAGGTGACGGGTGCAATTGCAGCCTCAACCTTGACAACAGTGTGTATATGGGCGCCGATTATTTTTACGGAAGGTCTGACGCGTCAGCTTTTTGTAGACCTTGTGCTGACGATTGCCTACTCACTGATTGCCAGTCTTATTGTTGCACTGACAGTCGTACCGATGATGGCTGCCGGACTTTTGAAAACAACCCAGGAAAGAGTGCATCCAATTTTTAATAAAATTTTAAATCGCTATGAAAAGGCGCTTAGATGGTCATTGTCCCATAGAATTGCTGTAGTCGTTATCACTATCGGGCTTTTGGCTGTGAGCGTCGGCGCCGTTATGGTTCGGGGCATGGAATTTATGGGGGAATCAGATTCTGACCAGATTTCTGTTTCCGTAAAACTGGATGAGGATACAACCTTTGATGAAGCTGTGAAAATAGCGGACGAGGTTATGGTGCGCACAGGCAATGTGGAAGGTGTGGCCGATGTCGGCGTTATGCTTGGCTCGGGGCTAAGCATGATGACTTCCATGGGAAATACGGCAACCGACAGTGTGACGATGTATGTGCTGCTCGACGATGCGCGTTCTCAGACAAGTCAGGAGATTGCCGCTGAGATTGAGGCGGCGACAGCGGATATGGACTGTGAGGTAAAGGCGAGCGGTACGACGATGGACATGTCAGCTCTTGGCGGGTCAGGCATTACGGTTATGGTTAAGGGGCGCGAGATAGATACATTAAAGCAGATTGCGACAGATATTGCCAAAGAAATGGAAAATATCGAGGGTGTCATCAATGTGTCCGACGGCCAGGAAAATCCGGCGCCTGAGCTTCGGGTTTCAATTCGAAAAGAAGAAGCGATGCTGCACCATTTGACAGTTGCACAGGTTTATCAGCAGCTTTCAGCGGCGCTCTCATCGTCATCAGCGTCCGGTGTCCTTTCAACGGATGAAGAAGACATTAATATTTATGTGTCAGAGGGTAAAAATCAGGGCATATCAAGAAATGATATTAAAGCTTTTGAGCTGACGTCAAAAGATGCTGCGGGTACAGAGGAAAAGGTTTTACTTTCGGATATTGCAGATATTACAGATGATATGGGCTTATCTGCCGTAACAAGAGATGGTGGGGTGCGTTATATCCGCGTTTCATGTGGTGTGGATGATGCGCATAATGCCACGCTTGTGTCGAGGGCGTTTAAGGATGCCGTAAAAGACTATGCGCTTCCGGCGGGGTACAGCCTTGAATATTCGGGGGAAAACGAGTCGATTAACGAGGCAGTCGGACAGCTTATGCAGCTTTTGGGACTTGGTATTTTGATTATGTATTTGATTATGGTAGCACAGTTTCAGTCACTTTTATCGCCGTTTATCGTTATGTTTACGATTCCGCTCGCTTTTACAGGCGGCTTTATCGGTCTGTGGCTGACAGGCAATCGGCTGAGTGTTATTGCACTTGTCGGTTTTGTTATGCTTTGCGGAATCATAGTAAATAATGGTATTGTCTTTATTGACTATGTGAATCAGCTTCGCCTTGAGGGTGTCTCCAAAAAAGAAGCGCTTGTGATGGCAGGACGGACAAGAATGCGTCCGATTCTTATGACGGCGCTCACCACAATCCTTGCCATGTCAACGATGGCTCTTGGTATCGGTGACGGCAGTGATATGGTGCAGCCGATGGCTATTGTAACAATCGGCGGTATGATTTACGGTACATTGCTGACAGTGATTGTTGTACCTGTGATATATGATATTTTTCATCGGGAAAAATCAAAACCGCAGTGATGATACACTGAGGCGTCCGCTCTTGACAAACCACCGCAAATTGTTATAATATGTGTATAACAAATGGAACGGTTTCGTATAAGAACATACAAAAGGAAAGTACAGGTGGTTTTATGATATTAAATATTGACTTTAATAGTGAAGAAGCGATATATATTCAGCTTAGAAACCAGATTGTTATCGGCATTGCCACCTCTCAGCTGGAGGATGGCGATGCGCTGCCGTCGGTGCGGCAGCTTGCAGAGAATATCGGTATCAATATGCATACGGTCAATAAAGCGTATTCTGTTTTAAAGCAGGAGGGCTTTGTGAAGCTTGACAGAAGAAAGGGTGCGGTCATTGCACTGGACGTTGATAAGGTTATCGGGATGCAGCGGCTTTCACAAGCGATGCAGATTATTCTTGCGGAGGCTATGTGCAAGGATATTTCCCGTGATGAGGTGCATGCCCTTGTCAATAAAATATATGATTACTATGAAGGCTCAGATTGCTGCAGCGACTGAGCCGTCTGGAGGTTTTTATGCAGTATAGATTTACGAAAAGTGCATCAAAGGCTGTCAGTGCCGCAGCAGATGCGGCTCAGGACGCAGGCCAGCGTTATATCAGCACAGAGCATTTGCTGCTTGGTCTGCTGAGAGCAAAAGACGGACTGGCATCTCAAGTGCTTGTAAAAAATAATGTATCAGAGGAAAAGCTTATTTTGCTGATTGATTCTCTTGTCGGCGGAGTGGCCGTCGAGGATGAGGGCGAGCCGCTGTTTCTCATTAACTACACACCGAGAAGCCGGCGGGTTCTTGAGCTGTCTGCGAGAGAAGCGTCGAGGTTTGGGGCAGATAAGATAAGTACAGAGCATTTGCTTATAGCTTTGCTCAATGAAAAGGACTGTGTGGCAGTAAGATTGCTGACAACGCTCGGTGTGAATATTTCCCGGCTTTACAAGGATATTGTGGCGGCGATGGGCAGTGATGCCGAATATGCGGCTAAGTCTTTAGTTGGAGGACGGCAGGGGCGGCAGCAGCCTTCGGTTCTTGAGCAGTACACGACCGATTTGACTGATGAAGCTTACGAAGGCCGTCTTGACCCGGTTGTCGGAAGAACAGATGAAATCGGCCGCATGATTCAGATATTAAGCCGGAGAACGAAAAATAATCCGTGCCTGATGGGTGAACCGGGTGTCGGTAAGACCGCAATTGTGGAAGGGCTTGCACAGATGATTGCCTTTGGCGATGTGCCGGAGATGATTAAAGATAAGCGGGTGCTGACACTGGATTTGCCGGGGCTGGTTGCCGGTTCAAAATACAGAGGTGAATTTGAAGAAAGAATCCGTCAGGTGATTGACGAGGTCAGAAGCTGCGGGAATATTCTTTTGTTTATTGATGAACTGCATACAATTATCGGTGCCGGTGGCGCTGAGGGGGCGCTGGATGCCTCGAATATTTTGAAGCCTTCCTTAGCCAGAGGCGAAATTCAGGTCATTGGCGCAACCACTATTGATGAGTACAGAAAGTACATTGAAAAAGATGCTGCCTTAGAGCGGCGATTTCAGCCGGTGATGGTGGAGGAACCGACAGAGGCTGAGACTGTAGAAATTCTTAAAGGTCTCCGCCCTGCTTATGAACAGCATCATCATGTGCAGATAAGCGATGAGGCGCTTTTGGAGGCGGCAAGGCTTTCTATGCGTTATATTAATGACCGCTTTTTGCCGGATAAGGCGATTGATTTGATTGATGAGGCGGCATCCAAAAAACGGATATTTACGGCAGGTGTGCCGCAGGAAGCAAAAGAATTAGAGCGACAGATTGCAGAGTTTGCTGAGGCAAAGGAGGCTGCAATAAAGAAGGGCGATTACGAAAAGGCCGGTGAGCTTATGCGTGAGGAAAACAGTCTTAGGCAGACGCTTGCGGCCATGGCGGGAAAAGCTTCGGGAAAGAAGGAAAGACGTCTCGCAGTGACGGCAGAAGATATTGCAGGTGTCGTTGCCGACTGGACAAGGATTCCGGTAAAGAAGCTTGAAAGTCAGGAGTCAAAAAGGCTTAAAAATCTGGAATCTATTTTGCATAAGCGCGTTGTGGGACAGGAGGAAGCTGTGACTGCTGTGGCTAAAGCTGTCAGACGGGGGCGTGTCGGACTTAAAGACCCTAAGCGGCCGATTGGCTCGTTTTTGTTTTTGGGACCTACAGGGGTTGGAAAAACAGAACTTTCAAAGGCGCTTGCAGAGGCTGTGTTTGGCACAGAGGATGCAATTATCAGAGTGGATATGTCCGAATATATGGAAAAACACAGTGTTTCAAAGCTGATTGGCTCGCCTCCGGGATATGTGGGCTATGAAGAAGGCGGACAGCTCAGTGAAAAGGTAAGAAGAAAGCCGTATTCGGTGCTGCTTTTTGATGAAATCGAAAAAGCACACCCGGATGTTTTTAATATTCTTTTGCAGATTCTTGATGACGGTCATGTTACAGATGCAAAGGGACGTAAAATTGATTTTAAAAACACTGTGATTATTATGACTTCCAATGCGGGGGCTTCAAATATTGTTTCCCCTAAAAAGCTTGGATTTATTGCCGAGGATGATGCAAAAGCAGATTATGCGATGATGAAGGATAAGGTGATGAGTGAGGTCAGGGAATTGTTTAAACCGGAGTTTTTAAACCGTATTGATGAGATTATCGTATTCCATTCACTGACTCAAAAACACATCGAAAAAATTGTTCACCTGATGCTTGCCGAGCTGTCCGACAGAACAAAGCTTCAGATGAATTTGACTTTGACGGCCTCAAAAACAGCTGTCGAGCATCTTGCAAAAGCCGGTTTTGATTCGAAATATGGCGCTCGTCCGCTGCGTCGTGCAATTCAGACAGAGGTCGAGGATGCGCTTGCCGAGGCAATTCTTGACGGCAGTATAAAGGCGGGGGGCGAGGTCAAAATTTCATGCAAAAAAGGAAAGATTGACTTTTTGATGAAATAAGTATCTTTGGACTAGCTTAAAGACAGAAATTAAGGTATAATAGATTTATAGAAAAAGGTTGTAAAAAGGCCGTGCTTTGAATACGATTTTTTTCAAGATACAAAAGGCGTAACCTGTTTTAGGAGGAAATTGACAATGACAGAAGTAGAAGGATTAATCCGGTCTCAGGATAATGGGGAGTTAAGCTTTGGTAATTATAAATTGGATACAAAGTCTAAAGTATCCGGCTTTGACCATCTCGGAGACAGCTACAAGGTAAAGACATTTAAGGAGATTACAAAGCTTGAGCGCAATGATTTGTTTGTTTATGAGTCTGTTCCGGGGACAGTTGTTTTAAACTTTAAGGCGATGGACAGTGAAGTTGAGTTTGATGCGGAGGGCTGTGCCGATACGCAGATTGCTCTCGGACTTGAGCCTGAGCTTGAATATAAAGTGTATATTGACGGCGTAAATACGGGCGACGCCGTAACAAATCTTGGCGGAAAGCTTGTGTTTTCAACTGAGCTTAGTGATACACCGAAGCATATCCGCGTTGTGAAGTTCTGATATGGCTAAGGCAAAAAGTGTCTACTTTTGCCAGGAGTGCGGATATGAGTTAAGCAAATGGATGGGACAGTGTCCTGCCTGCAAGGCTTGGAACAGCATTGCGGAGGAAACTGTTGTAAAGACACAGACGGGCTCTGGCACTGTGAGAAAAAGTCTCGCGGTGTCAGAGCCCAAAGTGCTTACAGACATTGAAATTGCGGAGGATAATCGTATCAGCACCGGCATCGGAGAGTTCGACAGGGTTTTAGGCGGCGGCATCGTGAAAGGCTCGCTCGTACTTGTGGGCGGTGACCCGGGCATTGGGAAGTCCACATTGCTGCTTCAGATGTGCCGTCATATTTCAGCGACAAATCGTTCGGTTCTTTATATTTCCGGAGAGGAATCACTGCAGCAGATTAAGATAAGAGCCGAAAGGCTTGGAAGCTTCGGGAAAAGCCTTCAGCTTTTATGTGAGACAAATTTGAATATTATTGAAGAAACTGTTTTAAAATACAGGCCGGAGATTGTGATTATTGATTCTATTCAGACGATGTTTAAAGAAGAAGTATCATCGGCGCCGGGCAGTGTCAGCCAGGTGCGTGAATCAACAGCTGTGCTTATGCGCCTTGCAAAGGATAACGGCATATCCATTTTTATTGTCGGTCATGTGACAAAGGAGGGCGTTGTGGCAGGCCCCAGAGTGCTTGAGCATATGGTGGATACGGTACTTTATTTTGAAGGCGAACGCTATGCGTCCTACCGGCTTTTGCGCGCGGTGAAAAACCGTTTCGGTTCAACCAACGAAATCGGTGTGTTTGAGATGCGCCATGAAGGCCTTTTGGAGGTTGAGAATCCGTCGGAATATATGTTGAACGGAAAACCTTCAGGCGCCAGCGGCTCTGTCGTGACATGTGCGATGGAGGGAACCCGCCCGATATTGGTAGAAATTCAGGCGCTTGTGTCCCAGACAAATTTTAATATGCCAAAAAGAACGGCGGCGGGAACAGATTATAACCGGGTGAATATATTAATGGCTGTGCTTGAAAAGCGACTTAATCTTTCGATGGGAAGCTGTGATGCCTATGTCAATGTGGCAGGCGGTATGCGGCTTTTAGAGCCGGCCATTGATTTGGCTATTGTGACAGCTCTTATATCAAGCTACAGCAATAAGGCAATCAGTGAACGGACGATTGTTTTCGGCGAGGTTGGTCTGACCGGCGAGGTACGTGCCGTCAATATGGCCGAGCAGCGCATTTTTGAGGCGGCAAAGCTTGGATTTTCAACATGCATTGTGCCTAAGGTTAATTTAAAGAGTATTAAGACGCGCCCGGATATTGCAGTGATTGGTGTTGAATCCGTCCGTGATGTGATGGGGCTGTTTTCGCGCAAGTATTGACTTTTTAAGAAAAAAAATATATAATATGTGTCGGTTTTTAGTGATATTTTTTAAAAACGACGCTTTAAACTGATAAAACTACACAGTGAAATATAACTAAATTATGGAGGTGCTGTATGAAGTTTTCACAGATGCCATATGAGCGTGCGGATTTAAAGGCCGCAGGGCAGAAGATTGCCGAGCTTGCAAAGGAACTTAAAGCGGCAAAAAGCGGAGAGGAACAGTTTGAAATTCACAAGAAGTATTATGAGCTTTGCAATAAGGTCAATACGATGTCAACGATAGCCCAGATTCGCCATGATATTGATATGACAGATGAATTTTATGATGGTGAGCAGGAGTATTACGACAGAGAGCTTCCTGTTTACATGAATTGTCAAAATAATTATAAAAAGGTGCTTTTTGAATCACCGTACAGGGATTATCTTGAAGAAAAGATTGGCAAGGTTGCCTTTAAAAATATGGAGTTGGAGATTAAAGGCGAGGACGAGTGTATTATCGGTCTGCGTCAGGAGGAATTTGCGCTTTGTACAAAGTATTCTAAGCTGATTGCAAAGGCAGAGATTGAATTTAACGGCGAAAAGTTAAACATTTCACTGCTTCGCAAGTATTTGATTGCCGATGACAGAGAAGCGAGAAAGGCTGCATGGGAAAAACTCAGCGAATATTTCCAGAGTGTTACGGGTGAGATCGATGAGATTTATGATGCACTTGTAAAAAATAGAACAGCTCAGGCAAAGGCACTTGGCTATGAGACATTTACAGAACTTGGTTATATCCGGATGAAGCGTAATTGTTATGACAGAGCTATGGTTGAAAACTTCCGAGAGCAGGTTAAAAAGGACTTTGTGCCGTTTGCAGAAGAACTGCATGAACGCAGAAGAAAGCGTCTTGGAATTGATCATCTTTATTATTATGATAACGAAGTTTACTTCCAAAACGGAAATCCGGCACCGGTAAAAGGTCCGGAGGATATTTTGCTTGCGGGACAGCAGATGTATGCCGAGCTTTCACCTGAGACAAAAGAGTTTTTTGATTTTATGAAAGAAAATGAGCTTTTTGATGTCCTTGGAAGAAAGACAAAGCGTGCCGGCGGCTATATGACATTTTTGCCGGATTATAAAGCACCGTTTATTTTTGCGAATTTTAACGGCACAAGCGGTGATGTGGATGTCATCACACATGAGTGCGGCCATGCGTTCCAAGGCTTTGTCAGCAGAGATGAAGAAATTTTAGAACGCAATGATATCGGCATGGAAACTGCTGAAATTCATTCAATGTCGATGGAATATTTCACTTACGGATGGATGGAGAAGTTTTTTGGAGACAGAAGTGCAGACTACCTTCAGATGCATCTTGAAGACAGTGCAGCCTTTGTGCCGTATGGTTGTATGGTTGATGAGTTCCAGCACATTGTTTATGAAAATCCGGATATGACACCGGCAGAACGAAAAGAAGCATGGGCAAAGCTTGAGAAGGTTTATAAGCCGCATCTTGACTATTGCGGTGATGTGTATTTTGGCAACGGCGGTTTCTGGCAGAAGCAGCATCATATTTTTGATTTGCCTTTCTACTATATTGATTATTGTCTAGCATCCATCTGCGCAATGCAGTATAAGGTCAAAATGGATGAGGATTATAAGGCTGCATGGGAAAGCTACTTAAAACTTTGCAAGCTTTCGGCTTCAGATTTTTATACAAATATGCTTAAAGAAGTCGGCCTTGACAGTCCGTTTGAGGATGGCTGCATCAGCCGTATCGTCTCTGCGCTCAGAGAAAAAACCGGTGTGTGATTTGTATGAAGAAATACTATAAGGATTACGAGCCGGACTCAAAGGTACTTGACAACGGAAAAGTTGTCAAAAGTGTTGTCTATAAGGGAGAATATTACCGATACGAGGGAAGCTTTGAAAATTTCAAAAAGCAGTTTAACAGATTGCTTGCAATGACAGTCATATATACACTGTTGTTTGTGGCGGCGGCTTTTGTAAATTCTCCGGGAAGCAGAAACTTTTTAGTTTATTTTTCTTATTTCGGAAGCTTTTTACCTATGGCTTATCTGTGGACAGCACTCTTTGGCAGGATAACATTACTATATAATAGTAGAAACAGCACAGCCTGCGAGCAGTATGATAAGCTGGAATTTGCAAGATATGAGAGGACATATTGCAGAATTAAAAGATGCACTGTGGCAATGATTGTTTTGCTTACGATTGCTGCGATATCCAGCCTTGTACTTATATTTATGCATATCGGCAAGGCGGGCTTTTGGCAGGAGGTCGTGTTTTTTGCAGGTGCGATTCTCTTGATTCTTGTTGCTAATATGATAAGAAAAGAGAATTTGCGTGTATCGTGCACAAAAATTGCGAATAAATCTGCAATAGAAACAAATGAATAAATATACCAAAAATATTTGCGTCAAAGCATTGATTTTGTTGAGTTGTGCAAAAGTTTTTCAAAAAAATTATGGCAAAAAGACAGATATGCTTTGACGAGTGCTATATCAATGTGTTATAATAGCAAAGTATTTTATACACAAAATTAGAAGTAGGAGGAGAACACTATGAAAACTTCAAAAAAAGTGATGGCACTTTTGCTTTCAGCCGCAATGTGTACAGGCGCACTTGCAGCATGTGGTAAGAGCGATGCACCATCTCCTCAGTCTGATGCACAGACTGGATCTGCAGGTTCCGAGACAGCAGCTCAGGAGTCTACAGAAAAGAAAGCTGATGAAAACACACCATTAGTTGTTGGTACTGCAGAACTCAGCGAAAAATTCTCAACAGTTTTCTCAGAAACTGATTATGACCGTAAGATCGCTGAATTGACAAGTATTTCCTTACTTGCAACAGATCGTTCAGGTCAGCCGATTTTAAAGGGTATCGAAGGTACAACATCTGAGTACAACGGTACAGAGTATACTTACCATACAATTTATGACTGGGATATCCAGAAAGAAGATTCAGGTAAGACAACTTATACAGTTAAGATCAGAGATGACATTAAGTTCTCAGACGGTGAGCCGATGACAGCAGATGATATCATTTTCTCAATGTATGTATGTGTAGACCCAAGCTTCACAGGCGGTGCAACATTAAATACACAGCCAATCACAGGTCTTGAAGACTATATGAAGGGTGACGCAACACATGTTGAGGGTATCAAAAAGATCGATGATTATACAGTATCTGTAACAACAGATTCTTTTGATGTAACAACAATCTACCAGTTAGGTGTTCCTGTAATGCCACTTCATTACTACGGTGATAAGGCTGCTTACGATTACGAGAACGATAAGTTTGGTTTCCCTAAGGGTGACCTTTCAAGTGTAGAAGCTAAGAATGATAAGCCTATGGGCGCTGGTCCTTATAAGTTTGTGAAATTCGAGAAAAAGGTTGTAAGCTTTGAAGCGAATGAAAACTTCTGGCAGGGCGAGCCTAAGACAAAGTATCTTCAGTACAAAGAAGTACAGGATTCTGATAAGGTAACAGGTGTTGAGCAGGGTACAATCGATATCTCTGATCCATCAGGTTCTAAGCAGACTGTTGAGCAGGTTGGAAAAATCAACGGTAATGATGATGTTAACGGCGATGTTATCACAACATCAAGAGTACTTAACTTAGGTTATGGTTTCATCGGTATTAATGCAGAGACAGTTAAAGTTGGCGATGCTGCGGATTCAGATGCTTCTAAAAATTTAAGAAAAGGTTTAGCAACTGTTTTGGCTGTATACAGAGATGCTTCTATTGATACTTACTACGGCGACGCTGCAGAAGTTATCAACTATCCGATTTCAAACACATCATGGGCAGCACCACAGAAATCTGATGCAGATTACAACGTAGCTTTCTCTAAAGATGTAGAAGGCAACCCAATCTACACAGATGGTATGTCTCAGGAAGATAAGGAAGCAGCAGCTAAAGAAGCAGCTTTAGGCTACTTTGAAGCAGCAGGCTACACTGTTGAAGGCGGCAAGATTACAGCAGCACCTGAAGGCGCTAAGATGAGCTACGAAATTATCATCGGTGCTGATGGTAAGGGTGATCATCCGGCATTCCAGGTGTTAACAGATGCAAAGACAGCTCTTGAAGAAATTGGTATGACATTAAATATCAATGACCCATCTGACCCTAACGTTATGTGGGATAAGAACAATGCAGGTACACAGGAAATGTGGTGTGCAGCTTGGGCAGCAACACCGGACCCAGATATGACACAGTTATACAACAGCGGCAACATCCCTGGACAGGGTGGTACAGACAGCAACTACTACCACATCAAAGATGCAGATCTTGATGAGTTGATTGCCGATGCCCGTATCGCTGACGATAATACATACAGAAAGTCAGCTTACAAAGAATGTATGGAAATCATCCTTGACTGGGCAATTGAAATCCCTGTTTACCAGAGAGAGAACTTTGTAATTTACAGTACAGAGCGTGTCAACGTTGATACAGTAACTAAAGACCAGACACCGTTCTATAGCTGGTTTGACGAGATTTATAATATTGAATTAAACTAATTACTGACTGATTCAAGGCCGACCCTGTCAAAATGGCAGGGCCGGCTATTGATAGTCGAAGACTGTAATATACAGGTCGAATGAGGTATGATGGGAGAGAAACACAATGCGCGATAACAAAATGCTGAAATTTGTAGTTAAGAGGGTACTGCTGAGCATTGTCATCTTATTTTTCGTTGCGATGATTATTTACGGAATTATGAGATGTATGCCAACCTCTTTTGTTGAAAATATGGCAAGACAAAAAGCTTCTCGCCCGGGCAGTAACAGCTCATATCAGGAGTGGCTTGACAAGCTTAACGCCATATATCATATGGACGGTAATCCGGTCACAGGTTTCTTTAGCTGGCTTGGACAGGCGGTTACAGGAAACTTTGGAGAATCATGGGTATATAATATCCCTGTAACAGAAAAATTCACACGCGTCATCGGCTATTCATTTGCTTTAGGCGCTGTATCATTTATACTGCAGATGGGCATCGCTATTCCTCTTGGTATTTTAGCGGCAAGAAAGCAGTACAGCAAGGCAGACTATGCAATATCTGTATTTGCCTTACTCGGTATTTCATTACCGACATTCTTTTTGGCAACCCTTTTAAAATGGGTATTTTCAATTAAGCTGGGATGGTTTGATTTGTTCGGTATGGTTGACCGTATGCATCAGACTATGACTCCGGTTCAACAGTTTTTTGACATTGTAAAACATTTCGTGCTTCCTACAGTGACACTGACGTTGGTCAGCGTTGGTTCAGTGATGCGTTATACACGTACAAATATGCTGGAAGTATTAAATTCAGATTTTATTAGGACAGCAAGGGCTAAGGGCCTTTCAGAAAGCCGTGTAATCAATTATCACGCTTTCAGAAATACATTAATTCCGATTGTAACTATTATCGGAGGTTCATTGCCGGGACTTTTTGCAGGTGCTCAGATCACTGAGACACTTTTCCAGATTGAGGGTATCGGTTATGTATCTTACTCAGCAATGATAAAGGGAGATATTCCTTTCTCTATGTTCTATATGTTATTTATGGCAATATTGACACTTTTAGGAACGTTGATTGCAGATATTTTATACGCAGTTGTCGATCCGCGTGTCAGAGTAAACTAGAGGGAGGTATGTGAAAAATGAATAATCGTGATAATCATCAGAACAAAGATGACAGTCATTTGAATATAGACACGAACGGTAAAAACAGCGAAGTGACTGCTCTTGACGACGAGCGCCGTGTTAAGAATCTGTCGCCGGGAATGCTTGTTATGAAGCGTTTTATGCGTAACAGACTTGCCGTTGTCGGCGTCATTATCATCGTGACCATGTTCCTCTTTTCTTTTATCGGTGCATGGATTTCACCGTACGGTGAGACGGAAACCTTTGGTACTTATGAAGAAATGAAAAAGGAATATGCCGGTGTTAAAACAAATGATGAATACCAGTATTTGAATGCACCAGATGCAGAGCTTCCTGCAGTTGCAAAGACAAAGATGATTCTTGCCATTACAAAGGGTGATTCATCATTTGAAGCAAAAGGTGTAACTTATGACCTTTTAAAAGAAGGTAATGCTTTTTATCGTGTCGGCACAAAAACACAGGCCGGTACATTTACAGTGAAAGAAGATAAAGTTTCAGGCGTGTCTGCAGATGTAGCATCAGCACTTGAGACCGCTGTGAAGGATGGTGTTGTAAGCTTTGAAGTAGGCGATACAGCATATTATTATGAACTTGACGGTGAAAATGGTGTACTTTACACAATTGATCCGATTACAGTTGCAACAAAACTTATTTTTACAACTGTGTCTGCGGATACAAAGCTGGGTTATGAATTTAAGTTTAATGCCGAGCGTGCATTAAACGGTACAGCAGATAGTTTTATCGCAGGCGGCAAAACTTATAAGATCGAACGTGTTGAAGGTGAGGAAAGTGTCGCAGGCGTTTTCTATGATGAGAGCGGTGCTGAGTATGCCGGTGCATCACGTTTTACGATGAACGCAACAGGTGAGGGCGTGTTCCTTACAGGTGAATTCAGAACAGCTGCAGAAGCAGCAATCGAAGACGGACAGTCAGAATTCCAGTTTACAGATGATAACGGCGAGGAAGCAACTTACTATGTGACTCGCGATGACAATCAGTGGCTGATTAAAAAATCTATTCCAACATATGTGAATACAACTTATGAAAGTCCATCCGGTGCCCATATTTTAGGTACAGATGGCAATGGTATGGATATGCTGACACGTTTAATGTACGGTGGTCGTATTTCATTAATGGTTGGTTTTATCGTTGTATTTGCAGAAGTTATCATCGGTGTTGTCCTCGGCGGTGTTGCCGGTTATTTCGGCGGCTGGGTAGACAACCTGATTATGCGTCTTGTTGATATTTTTAACTGTATCCCGGCACTTCCATTGTTTATTATTGTGGGTTCCATTTTTGACTTCCTGCAGTTGGATCCAATGATTCGAGTATTTGCCCTGATGCTTATTTTATCCCTCGTACAGTGGCCTGCATTTGCACGTCTTGTCAGAGGTCAGATTCTCTCTTTAAGAGAACAGGAATTTATGATTGCAACTGAGGCAACAGGAATCAGTGTGCGCAGAAGAATTTTTGTTCACTTAATTCCAAACGTAATGCCTCAGGTTATCGTTATGGCAACAATGAGTCTTGGTTCAACAATCCTTTTTGAGGCAACATTGAGCTTCCTCGGTCTCGGAGTGAAGTATCCTTTAGCTTCATGGGGATACATTATTAATGCGGTTAATGACGTTTACGTTTTGACAAATTACTGGTTTGCATGGATTCCGGCAGGTATCTTAATTGTTCTTACTGTGCTTGGTTTCAACTTTATCGGTGATGGTCTTCGTGATGCCTTTGACCCTAAGATGAAACGGTAGGTGAGAACAATGGCCATTTTAAATAAAAAAGTAAAAGATGCGAATTATATTTCTGCCAAGGAAGCGAGACGTATTTCCAAGGAGAATAGAAAAATTACAGATAAAATTGAAAAGCAGAGAAACAGAAAACACATTCCGAGAGAAGAATATGTGACAAAGATGCGGGATGAAGCAAATGTTGTCGAGTTTGATAATCTTCACACATATTTCTTTACCGATATCGGTACAGTAAAATCGGTTGACGGTGTATCGTTTGATGTGCCTCAGGGAAAGACTGTCGGTGTTGTAGGTGAATCAGGCTGTGGTAAGTCTGTCACAAGCTTATCTTTAATGCAGCTTGTTCAGCGTCCTCAAGGACAGGTTGTTGACGGTCAGATTCGTCTGAATATGGGCAATGGAGAAGCTTATGATATTCCAAAGACACCGGTTAGCGAGATGCAAAAGATTCGTGGAAATATGGTGTCTATGATTTTTCAGGAACCAATGACAAGCTTGAATCCTGTTTTCAGAATCGGTATGCAGGTGGATGAGGTTATTGCTCTCCACAACAAAGATATGTCTAAAGAGGATGTTAAAAAGAGAACGATTGAGATGCTTAAGCTTGTCGGCATTGCCAACAGCGAGGGTGTTTATAATATGTATCCTCATGAATTGTCAGGCGGTATGCGTCAGCGTATATGTATTGCTATGGGGCTTGCTTGCAGTCCGAAGCTTATCATTGCTGATGAGCCGACAACCGCGCTTGATGTTACAATTCAGGCACAGATTCTTGACCTTTTAAGAGGTCTTAAAGATAAGATTAACAGCAGTATTATGCTGATTACACATGACCTTGGTGTGATTGCGGAGATGGCAGATTACGTTGTTGTTATGTATGCCGGACGTGTTATTGAAAAAGGTACAGTGCATGATATTTTCAAAGACCCACGTCATCCGTATACAATCGGTCTTATGAATTCAAAGCCGGTTGTAGGTAAGAAGGTTGACAGACTTTATAGTATTCCGGGTAAAGTACCGAATCCTGTCGATATGCCGGATTATTGTTACTTTAAAGACAGATGTGATCACTGCATCGGAAAATGTTCAGGTGAGTATCCTCATCAGATCCAGATTTCTCCGACACATAGTGTTTCATGTTATTTATATGCAGAGGAGGGAAATAAATAATGGCAGAGAATCAGAATGACAACATTCTTGAAGTTAAAGACTTGAAAAAATATTTCCCGATTAAAGGAGGCTTTCTCGGCGGCGGTAAAGGTACTGTAAAGGCTGTAGATGGTATTTCTTTTAACATTAAACGCGGTACAACCATGGGACTTGTAGGTGAGTCAGGCTGTGGTAAGTCAACAGCGGGTCGTACAATTTTAAGATTAATAGAAAAGACAGAGGGGTCTGTAAAGTTTAACGGAAAAGATATTTATTCTTTAGATAAAAAAGAATTAAAAGAGCTTCGTACAAAGATGCAGATTATTTTCCAGGACCCGTATTCAAGTCTTTCACCTAGACTTCCGGTCGGTGAGATTATCGGCGAGGCAGTCAGAGAACACAATTTAGTTCCTAAGAAGGATTTTGATGATTATATTGATAAGGTAATGTCCGATTGTGGTCTTCAGACTTTCCATAAGGACAGATATCCGCACGAGTTTTCAGGCGGTCAGCGTCAGAGAATTTGTATCGCAAGAGCACTTGCCTTGAATCCGGAATTTATCGTTTGTGACGAGCCTGTATCAGCACTTGACGTATCCATTCAGGCGCAGGTCATCAATCTTCTCAAAGATTTACAGGAAAAACGTAACCTTACTTATCTGTTTATTTCTCACGACCTTTCCGTTGTGGAACATATTTCAGATACAATCGGTGTCATGTATCTCGGCTCTATGGTAGAATACGGCTCAAAAGAGTCTATTTTCTCCAATCCGCGCCATCCGTATACGAAAGCGCTGTTCTCAGCAATTCCTATGCCTGACCCGGATAGAAAGATGAACCGAGTGATTCTTGAAGGAAGTATTCCTTCACCGGCGAATCCTCCGAAGGGATGTAAATTCCATACAAGATGTAAAGAATGTATGGGTATTTGCCGTCAGGAAGCACCAAAGGCCGTTGAAGTAGAAGACGGACACTATGTTGTCTGTCATCTCTATGGTGACAAGGCAAAAGATTGATGCCTAAAAGGAGTTATACATGAAAAAAAAGAAGAAAAAAGCTTTTGAAGATGATGGGAGAACAGTAGCCAGTATGAATGTGGAGGGCATGCCGTGGTACACGGATGCAAAACCGCTCTATCAATCCAAAGAGCGGGAAAAAACAGCCCTTGACGAACTAAGCGGCAGAGAAGCCTTCAAAGTTGCAATGAACGGAATGCTGGCAGGACTAGTGGTCGGTTTAATATTTGTCGGATTAGCGCTTTTATTTATTCTATTTTGTGTATTCATATGGTTTGATTAATACAAGGCTGCCAAAGTCCCCGGTCTGCACGCTTGCGTGCAAAGCCGGGTGACCTTGACAGCCGCAACAACATGAGGCGCATGACGCGCAGGCGTCAAAAGAGCGCCGAAAAGGAAATTTGTAAAGGATAAGGTGAACAACATGAGTTTAATTAATCAGTGGGAAGACATGGTTACTGCCATTGGCGATGACATGAAAGCCCAGCAGAAATTCTGGACAGATTATTATCTTATTGAAAAAGGTATTTATGAAAAAATGCTTACTGAACCGGTTGAGGCTGTGACAGGTACAGTTAAAGAACTTGCCGAGAAATATGAAACAACACCGGTAATGATGATTGGTTTCTTGGACGGTATCAACGAAAGCATCAAAGAAGCAAATCCAATTGAAGAATTGGAGGAGGATTCTGTCGTTACAGTGGATATCGACCTTGAAAAATTATACTATAACATGGTAGCAGCAAAGGCTGAATGGCTTTATCAGCTGCCACAGTGGGAAAATTTAATTCCTGCTGAAAGAAGAACAGAGCTTTACAAGGCTCAGAAAAAATCAATGACAATCGTTAAAGGCAAAAAGGTCGGCCGCAATGACCCATGTCCATGCGGCAGCGGCAAAAAATACAAATTCTGCTGTGGAAAATAATTAAATGTGAAGACACTTTCAGGCGTGAAAATGCTTGGAAGTGTCTTTTTTTGTCTAATAGGCGTATAACATATTGAAACTATTGCCTTTTATGTATTCGCAAGAGCATGTTGGCTTTCGTCTTATACGTATAAAGGTCGTCTGTCTTTGTAATTTAGAGGCAGAGGCTGTCACAATTTTGAAGTGACGATAGCCTGCGCTTTCGCAGGGAGAGCTGCGCCAGCGACGGCACCGAGCCAGTGTCTGAGCGAAGCGAGTTTTGGCGAATGCCGTCTATAGGCGCGCGGCTTGAGCAAAAAAGGCGCTGCGTGTCACAAAAAATTCGTGTCAGCCTTGCCGCGCAAATACAAATACAAACCCCAATTGATACTTCACAAATCCGATATAAAATTCACAAAATAGGGGGCTTGACCTTTTTGCCCACATTGTTACAATAAAAGTATAATTACGAAAGATAAAACTCCATAAATTGAAGCGG
>CABUBX010000027.1 GCA_902489925.1 uncultured Lachnospiraceae bacterium
TAGCATAAAAAAGCTAATTTGAAACAGACTTCTAATTTGCGTGGATTATACTAGTTACCCACGATATTTCCGAAGCCATCAGCTTCTGTGACCGTGTCATCATTCTGACAAAACGTCCGGGTACAATTAAAAAGCTTGTACCGATTCATCTGACACTCAAAGATAAAACACCGCTTAAAGCGCGCAGCGCACCTGAATTTCGAAATTATTTCAACGAATTGTGGGGTGAACTTCATGAAGAAAAATAAGCCTGCGCCAAACATGACACAGACCGAATTTATACGCCGACACAAACGAAACAGGCGTCTTGTCACCTTATATCGTATTCTTATATTTATTTTTATATTCGCGTTTTGGGAGATTGCAGCCCAAACAGGCCTGATTGATGCCTTTATTTTCAGCAGTCCGACAAGAATTGCCAAAGCCTTTATTTCACTTCTTCCCGACGGTGCTATTTTTATGCATATGGGCATCACACTATTCGAAACATTTATAAGCTTTCTGCTCGTTCTTGTCCTCGGTATTATCACGGCTGTCGTTTTATGGTGGAATAAGAAAATATCTGATGTCTTAGAGCCTTACCTTGTTGCCCTAAACAGCCTTCCGAAAACGGCACTGGCACCAATTCTTATTGTATGGCTCGGCAACAACATGAATACAATTGTTGTCTGCGCTATTTTACTTGCCGTTTTCGGGACAATTATTAATCTTTATGCGGCATTTACAACAACTGACCCCGATAAAATTCTTCTCGTCCGCACACTGGGCGGAACTAAAAAAGATACGCTTATCAAAGTTGTTCTGCCCGAAAACTTTCCGGCACTTATCGGCGCCATGAAAATCAACGTCGGTCTGTGCCTTGTCGGCGTCATCATCGGTGAATTTCTCGCCGCCAACGCAGGTCTCGGCTATCTCATAATTTACGGCAGTCAGGTTTTTAAACTGGACTGGGTAATGATGTCCATTATCATTCTCTGTCTCACCGCCGCCGTCTTGTATAAAATCATTGATGCCGCCGAGAAAAAATATAAAACTCTATAGCCAAATAACGTTTTGCTTAATAAACCTTTTACTCAAGATAAAGGGGGTATTGCAAACAGGTTAACCATCACCTTTTTGCAATACCCTCATAAACTTTATCTGCCTATAGCTGCCGCACTTTATCGGCATACGAAAACTGACGTATATCCTCTGCCAGCTTTTCCTCGAGCTGCACAAGCTCTTTGGCAATCGCTTTTGTTTTTTCATCTGCCGCCTTATACTGATTCAAATATTTATTAAGTGACTTAACGCCCATATGGCAGCCATCGGTTATCAAATCTGCGATTGTTTCATCCGAAGCATCTATTGCCAGTTTCATCTTTGTTTTCACCCATGACATCCCCTTAGCCATCAGCTTCGGTTCTTTTCCGTCATCGTGATATTGCTCTAGCAACGCTTGAATTTCATTCTCCAGCTTACAATGCCTGTTTCGACACTCCAAAAGGCACTCCCGAAAATCAAAGTTATGGACATTATCCAGTACATCCTCAATAGAAGACACCCCCATTTTGATGCCCGCATCACATTCTCTGAGCAATTTTATTGTATCATCTTCAATCATTGATTTTATTCAACTCCTTTGACTCTGTCGCTCAGAAAAATTATCTGCTTTTTTTCGGAATTTATTCCCGCTTACCCATAAATGCTCATTTTAACGTCCTTAACAATCACCGACTCAATTTCTTCGCTCTCTAAAAGCGCAATCATCGCATCCCGCTTTAATGATTCGGAAAAGCCTGACACTGTAATTTCGTCGGCAGTTTTTTCGCTTTCATCCCGCATGATTTCTTTCATATCCCTCACCTGAAGCTTCGTAATTCCAAAGCTTCCAAGAGCCATATCAAGAAATTCTTCATTATCTAAAAGCACTTTCAGCGACGCACTGTAATAAGCAGCTTTTGCCTTTGCTTTCTCTGACGGGGAAACATTTTCATCATACTCCAGCTGAATGCCCGGATATTTTTCCAAAAATGCTTTGCCCAGACCGTGACCCTCATTCCTCATCCCGCCTATGCCAAGCGGCGGCATTATCGAGCCTTTTTCCGGTCCTACTGTGCACAAATAGCCCATATCAATTTTGAGGTCATCGGCAAATTCATAAAGCGCATCAAGGCTTTTTTCATTTTTCAAAAGACATTGAACTGAAATAATCGCCGATTTGGGCATTTCTTCAAGTTCTTTAATAACTTCTTCCGGTTTTTGACGCCATTCATCAAAAGCCCCCGAAAAAGTCGTTCCCACAATAAAAGGTGTCGCGAGATTTTCCTGTGCATTATCCACAATATGCATCTTTCCCCATCGAAGCTCTATGTAATCACCTGCTTTACCTAAGTGTACCGGTTCATCGTCATAGACGCTTCCAAAAACTATCGGTATTTCATAATTTCCAAAGCCGGTTTTTTTAGCATTTGCTTCACCTGCCGGCATATAAACATAGTGCTCAGGCATAAAAAGAGTATCCATCACCTGCATCAGAAAACCAAAATCATCCTTGCCTTCATTACCGTTGTCAAGGTCAAGCGTCTTAATATCCCACGGATTAAAACAGGTCATATAAGCAAGGCCGGAAACAGCAGCGCAAAGGCCGCCTACAGTAAGTCCGCCAATCACCAGAATTTTTAATATGCTTTTATAAAAAGTAAATTCTATCTTCTTTTTCAGCTTTTGGGGTGACAGATTTGGCTTTTGAATATCCAAATCAAGCAAATCATCAAGACGTCCTTCGTCCGTAATTTTTGCTATATTTTCCCTATTCTCCTTACGCGTCTTATTTTCCTTCGGATTCGTCATAAATATCCCTCCCTTTTTGCCGTTTCAAGCAGCTTTTTCCGGACACGATGCCGTACAACTCTTACATGCGCCGCCGAAATACCTACAAGGCGCGCTATCTGTCCGTCATCCATACTTCCTGCTACCGTCAATATCATAATTTCCCGCTCTGTCTGAGGCAGCTTATAAATCTCACTGTAAATCCAGCGCTGCCTCTCATTGCTAATATAATTATCGAGGATGTTCTCCGCAGAGGCAACCCATTCAAGCACCCCTTCTCCGTCATCGATATATCGGGATTTTCTGCGAAAATCATCAATAAACAAATGCTTCATCACTGTCATCAGCCAGCCGACAATATTTCCGCTGCCATTATAGCTTATAAAGGCTTTAACAAAGGTATCGGCAGCCAAATCCTCCGCATCATGCTTATTTTTAGTCAGTGAAAGTGCATAAAGCATTAACGGCCTGTAATACTGCTCATAAATCTTCTCAAAGTCTTTATTGTCCATGCGCTTTCACCCCCTCTTACTTTTATAACGGTACATCAGAAAAAATATTACAAAAAGGGCAGAAAATCTGCCCTAAAAAATATAAATAACCTATGATGTTCTTCGCCGCTATTTTTTTACAAATACAAATAATTCTTCATCTGACAAAGCTTCCTCAAAGAGGTAGCCTAACCGCTTAAATTCTTTGAGCTGTTCAACCTTTAAAACATGATTTTGAGCCATAAAGCGAACCATCTCGCCTCTTGCAATCTTTGCCTGCGTTGCCTTTTGTACAAGCTTTCCGCTCTGATTATACTCACAAAAGTTACAGGTCACATACTTAAAATCCGGAAAATTATAAAAACCTTTTTTTCGAAGCGCTGACAGCGGACGCTCTACGCATTTTGAATATTCCTTTGATGCCAGATTCACAATACAATCATTATTTTCAGCTACCGCCTTAAAAATTAAATCGCCCCAAAAATCATACAAATTTTTAAAGCCATCAACCTTAACCTTTGCCTGCATCTCAAGCCTGTAAGATGCAACACCGTCTAACGGAGACAGCACACCATAAAATCCGGAAAGGATTCGCAAATGTCGGTTGACATAATCCCACTCCTGTTCCGAAAAGATTCTCGGCGCCATCGACTGATATTGTATCCCGTCATAGGCGATTAAAGCCGGCGTCAGACGTCTGTTTAAATCCATTGTCTTAAATCGCTCAAAATTTAACGATGCAATCATATCATTGCACTGCCAGAGTGCTTTTGCTTCTTCATAAGTCAAACCGCTGATATAACTTTTAAGCACTGCTGTTTTTTCCATAAACTCAGGCAGCGTTTTCAGGGCAATTGTATCTGTATCTTCAACCATCTTTTTCGCCGGTGAAATTATAATTTTCATTGGATTTTCCTCTCTTTTTCTATGAGTGCTTTAATCTCGCCAAGGCTTTTAATACAGGCTGTCAATATGGCCGAAAGCACTTCATCAGGTCCGGTTAAATCGGGCACCATCACAACCGCACAGCCGGCCTGATATGCCGACAATATCCCGTTTGGCGAATCCTCCACCGCCATGCACTCGGACGGTTTCAGATGAAGACGCTCGCAGGCATACCGATAAATGTCAGGCATCGGTTTTCCGTGTTCAATCATATCGGCGCAAATAATCTCATCAAACTTCTCATAAAGTCCAATCAACTTTAAATATTTCTCAGTTCTTTTAATATCCGACGCCGTCGCCACTGCCGTCTTGATTTTCATAGCCTTCAGCGTATCAAGAATCATATCCGCTTCCGGCTTTTTTTCGATGCCATCCGAAAGAAGCTTCGGCTCCATCAGCTCTTTTCGCAAATTGCGCACAGCATCATAATCAAACGCCGGGCCAAACATATCCTCCAAAATCGGTCTGCAAAATTTCCCCGAATAGCTTCTGAGAAATAGTCCGTGTTTTCTTTCCATAGGAAAACCGAGCATCTGTCCGGCCTTTGCCCAATATTTTGTATAATACTTTTCGGTGTCAATAAGGACACCATCCATATCAAATATTACTGCACGAATCATATCTATGCATCAACTCCGATAAATCCTTTAATCAATTCAAATGTATTATGCAAACCCTCCTCGTGGGTTCTTTCCATACCGTGTGACGCGTGTACGCCCTGTCCGATTAAGGCACCGCGGATATTGCTGCCGCCGCCCAGTGCCGCAGATACGTCTGAGCCGTAATGCGGAAATACATCCACCGCATAGGCAAGTCCCTTTTTCTCCGCAATATCTATCAGACTATTTGTCATCTCATAGTCGTACGGGCCTGAAGAATCCATAGCGCAAATAGATACCTTATACTCATCGCCGGACAAATCATCGCCGACAGCCCCCATATCCACAGCAAGCAGCTGGGTAATATCCTGCGGTATACAGCTGGCGCCGTGTCCCACTTCCTCATAGTTACTGATAAGAATTTTCAATGTATCACAAGGCTTGATGCCTGTATCCTTCATATACTTCAAAACACCGAACAGTACTGCGGCCGATGCCTTATCATCAAGGTGTCTGGATTTTACAAAGCCGCTTTGTGTATGCTCAAATCTCGGTGCAAAGCTGATGTAATCACCGACACCAATCCCAAGCGCCAACACATCCTCCTTTGTAAATACCTTTTCATCAAGACGCACAGCCATATTGGCAGCCTTGCGCTCAAAAGTTTTCGCATCATCATAGACATGGACTGACGGTTCAAGTGTCAATACGGTTCCCGAATAAGTCTTGCCGCAGCGTCTTGCATGAACCTTGCAGTACTCACCTTCGATTGTCTGCATCATATAGCCGCCGACAGGCATCAGCTTCAGTTGTCCGTCAGAGGTTACAGAGCGCACCATCGCCCCAAGGGTATCTACATGGGCACACAGGCCTGTCACCTTTTCACACTTTCCCGGCACCTTCACAATCAGGCCGCCCTTTTGTAAAAATTCCGTCTCATAGCCCATCCCTTTTGCTTCCTCATCAAGAAGCGACAGTACATCCTTGCAATAGCCTGACGGGCTTGGTGTATTTACAAGCTTTTCAATCATTGATACGATATATTCCATATAATTATTCATTTACTCATCCTCCGAAAATTTGTGATTTTTATCATATATAATGTGAATCTTTTTAATCGGCTTCATCGCCTCATCATCCACAAATATTTTAAACAGCTGTGTCCTCCGCCCTGTCCGCGGATGAACAAAGACCTTTGCCTTTTTGTCATCAATGCTTGCAATCGCAAACTCAATCCAGTCAATCAGCTGAGGCGGCATGACATAGCCGATATGTGAAGATACAATGCCCGAAAGCGGCAGCTTCTTTAAAGAAATCAAATCCGCTGCATAGTCATATAGCGGCGCACTCTGCTCAAACTGAATCCACAAATTAGGGCTTATATCATCGCCCGACATTAAAAGCCTGCTCAAATCATCATAAAAAACAACACTGCCTCTTGTATGCCCCGGCAAAAATATGGCCTCCACCATACGGCCGCCAAGGTCAAATACATGATGATTGGAAAGCATTTCAAAATGTCTGTTATTTTGCTTTAAATACCAGTCAATATCAAGTTCAGGCGGTATCACCGACAAGCCATCCTCCGAACGCTTTGCAAGAAGCGTCTTTGTCGTCAGAGGCTTAACCTCTGTCAGATACCAAAAGTAAGTTGGCAGCTCATCTTTATTTATGTAAACTGAATTGAACTGATAATTTCCGCCGGCATGGTCAAAATGGCCGTGGGTATTGACAACAATTAAAGGTAAATCTGTCAATGCCTCAACGGCTTTCTTCAAATCGCCGTAACCATAGCCGGTATCAATCAAAAGCGCCTTTTGGCTTCCGATAATCAGCGTCGTATACACGCCGCCCGGCTCATAAATGTGATAAATGTTTTCCCCGATTAAATGGGGTGTATAGTATTGACTCATTATGATAACTTCCTTTGCAGTTTCTTGAACAATTATAACAAATTCATATCCTTATGACAAGCATCGCTCAAAGCTGATATTTGACAGCCGCACCGATTTCTATTAAACTATAAGTATTATTTGATTCAGGAGGATATTAAAATGTCAGACGAAATTTTAACAACCAACACACCGGAAGAATCTATGGACGATTACAAGGCTTCCATTGATGCATCTTTTAGAAAAATCAGCGAAGGCGATGTATTCACATGTCAGGTTATCGGTGTTTCAGAAAACGAAGTCACTGTTGACTTAAATTCCTACTGCGAAGGTCTTATTAAAAAAGAAGATTTAAGCGGTGACCCTTCTTTTTCCATTAAATCAATCAATGTAGGCGATACAATCACCGCAGTTGTTATCCGCGAAGATGACGGCAATGGAAATGTCCTTCTTTCCAAAAAGAAAGCGGATGAGGAAGGTGCGTGGGCACGATTCGAGCAGATGAAAAACGAGGGAACAGTGCTTGATTTAAAGGTTGGCGGCGTTGTCAATGCCGGCGTGATTGTTTACGTGGACGGTATCCGCGGCTTCATCCCTGCATCACAGCTTTCCTTAACTTACGTTGAGGATTTGAATGAATGGCTGAACAAGCCGGTACAGGCAAAGATTATTACAGCAGATGCCGAAAAATCACGTCTTGTACTTTCCGCTAAAGCCGTAGCCCTTGAAAAAGCCGCTGAAGAAAAAACATCAAAAATCAACCGGATTAAAGTCGGCGATGTTTACGAGGGTACTGTCGATAAAATTACAGCCTACGGCGCTTTTATCAAATTATCCGAAGATATTTCCGGACTGCTTCATATTTCACAGGTATGTCAAAAGCGCATCAAATCTGTCCATGAAGTATTAAAAGAGGGCGACAAAGTCAATGTTAAGGTCATCGCCAATAAGGACGGAAAATTAAGCCTGAGCGCCAAAGCACTCCAGGAAATTACTGAAACTCCGGAAGTTTCGGAAGAAGTATTCGACTATAAAGAAGACGGTCAGGCAGCGACAAGCCTTGGCAGCCTTCTTGCAAATCTTAAATTATAATCTGAATGAACAAGGAGATTTTTAAGTGAACGACATTCAAAGACTTTTTGACTTTATAGAAAATTCCGTTTCACCGGCTCATGGCGTTACCCATGCAGCCGATGTTCTTGAAAAGGCCGGTTTTACTGCCTTAGATTTAAAAAAAGACTGGCAGCTTGAAGCCGGAGGCGCTTATTACTGCCGCCCGTTTGCCAGCGAACTTTTTGCTTTCCGCATCGGCAGCAATTTGGATTTATCTAAAGGTGCACATATTGCAGGCGCGCATATTGACTGGCCATGCATCCGCATCAAGCCAAATGCCCAGCTGATTAAACAGGGCTATTTGCAAGCCAATGTTGAAGTTTACGGCGGCCCGATTTTATCGACATTTTTCGACCGCCCGCTTTGTATTGCAGGAAGACTTGCCGTAAAATCAGACAATATTCTCGAACCGAAGATGCTTGACATCAACATTCAAAAGCCTGTAGCTATTATTGCCAGTCTCGCCATTCATATGAGCCGCGCAATTATTGAAGCAGGCAATAAAATCGACAAGCAGGTGCATCTGCTGCCAATCTTTGGCATCATCGAGGAAACGATGAATAAAGATAATTATTTATTAAACTTTATTGCCGAAGCTGCCCATATCGCAGCAGAAGATATCCTTGATTACGAATTATGCCTTTACAATCCTGAAAAACCGTCTCTAATCGGTATCAATGACGATTTTATTTCGGCGCCGCGCCTTGATGATATTACTTCAGCCTGTGCAGCCGTATACGGTCTCATCGACAGCACACCGTCAGACAAAATTGCCATGACTGTGCTTTTTGACAATGAAGAAATCGGCAGCCAGACAAAACAGGGCGCTGACTCAACAATGCTCGACCGAATTTTGGAAAAAATCTGGGCATCCTTTGGAGAAAGCCGCGTCAAATATATCTCTGACATCCACGGCAGTATGATTTTGTCCGCAGATGTCGGCCACGGCTACCATCCAAATTATCCGGGTGTCTACGACATCACTACGCTTCCGGTTCTCGGCAAAGGTTTTGTCATTAAAACGGACAGCAACCAAAAATATTCATGGGATTGTCAGGCCAGCGGCGGCTTAAAGCAACTGTGCGAAGCTAAAGATATTCCTTACCAGTGCTGTGTGAAGCGTTCAGACCAGGCCGGCGGCGGTACTATCGGCTCGCTGATTTCATCTCAGCTGCCAATCAAAACCGTGGACCTTGGCGTACCGCTTTTATCCATGCATTCCGCACGAGAGCTTATGGGTACAAAGGACCAGGAAGCGCTCACCCGCGTTATGAAAGAATTTTTCAGTTTATAGTTACAAAAAATTCCTCCGACACTTTAAAGCATCGGAGGAATTTTATTTTAATCATTATTTCATTAATAATTTCATAATCTTGTTGCTTCTCTCAACAAACTTTGTCAGCGCATCTGCTGTCAAAGGTTTGTGTGCAAGCAGCGCGAGGTCATAGAGCTGCTGACAAATAATATCTGTATGCTCACCTTCGCCATTGTTTAAAACATACTGAACAAGCTCATTGTTTGCATTAAGAATTAAAGTCTCACCTTCACCGGCAAACATGCTCATATCCATGCCCGGCATTGCATACATTCTCATCATATCCTGCATACGGCGGCTCTCCTCCGATAATGTTATCATCGAAGAAACATCCTCGTTTTTAAGCTTTTCAACTTTGACAGTCAGCTTATCCTTGCCAAGTGCCTTCTTAAAAATCTCAGTCAGTTTAGTTGTATCTTCTTCAAGTGCCTTTGCATCTTCTTCCTCAGTCTTTTCTTTGAAAATATCTGCAAGGTCTGTATCGATACGCTTAAAGGATACGCCTTCCTTTGCCTGCTCAAGATTTGTCACAAACGGCTGGTCGATATTGTGCTTCAAAATGACCGCATCAAGACCTTCGGCCTTAAACATATTGATATACTGTGACTGCTGAACTTCATCTGTCACATAGAATACCTGATTTTCATGCTTTTCCTTAGCCGCTTCAAGATAATCGTCCAATGTGATATACTTGCCTTCAAGATTTTTATAAATAATGTAATCCTTCATCTTTTCGTTGAACTTACTGTCCTTAATGCAGCCGAATTTAATGAACGGATTAATGTCATCCCAGTATTTCTCATAGTTTTCACGGTCTGTCTTGCACATACCTGAAAGTTTATCGGCAACCTTCTTTGTAATATAATCTGAAATTTTTCTTACAAAGCCGTCATTCTGAAGGGCGGAACGGGATACGTTAAGCGGTAAATCAGGACAATCAATCACACCTTTAAGAAGCATTAAAAATTCAGGAATCACTTCTTTAATATTATCGGCAATAAATACCTGATTATTATAAAGCTTAATTGTACCTTCAATAGATTCATATTCAAAATTAATCTTAGGGAAATATAAAATACCCTTTAAGTTAAACGGATAATCCATATTCAAATGAATCCAGAATAAAGGCTCTTTATAATCGTTAAATACTTTGCGGTAGAAGTTTTTGTATTCTTCCTCTGTGCACTCATTCGGATGCTTTGACCAAAGCGGATGAATATCGTTTAAGAGCTGAGGACGTCTGATAATTTTCGCCTTATGACGTTCAGGAGTCACCTCTACAGTTTCCTTTGTTCTGTCTTCATTTTCCTTTTCTTCTGTCTTTGCAGGCTCTACGATATGCTCAACAACAGTATCTGTCTCTTTGACATCAGCCTCGTCGATTGTCTCGTATTCCGGTTCGTTGCCTTCTTTTGAAAGATAAATTTCCACAGGCATAAATGAACAATACTTTTCAATCACTTCTCTTGCTTTATATTCATTGGCAAATTCAAGACTGTCCTCATTTAAGAACAATGTAATCTCTGTACCGCGCTCAGTACGTCTGCCCTCGCTCATGGAATACTCGCTGTCACCGTCACACTCCCAATGCACAGGCTCAGCGCCTTCTTTATAGGATAATGTCTCAATTTCAACCTTTTCGGCAACCATAAATGCAGAATAAAATCCAAGACCGAAATGACCGATAATCTGGTCCTCACTTGTCTTATCTTTATACTTTTCAAGGAAATCACTTGCACCGGAGAAAGCAATCTGTGTAATGTACTCCTCAACCTCATCGGCTGTCATACCGATACCGTTATCAATAAATTTAAGTGTCTTCTCATCAGGATTTACAATTACCTGTACTTTAAACTGCTCACCCTCAGGCAGTGTGTATTCACCCATAACATCAAGCTTCTTAACTTTTGTTACAGCATCGCAGCCATTGGAAATCAGCTCTCTGAAAAAGATATCATGGTCTGAGTAAAGCCATTTCTTAATAATCGGAAATAAGTTCTCACTGTTAATGGATAAATTACCCTGTTTATTCATAAAAAATCACTCCTCAATAATTTCTGGCAGCCTGTGCCGCACATTTTCTGTTCATCTAGTGATTATTTTAACGCTGACTGTTCTAAATGTCAAGAAAAAATTAGCACTCATTTTTAGTGAGTGCTAATAATTCAAATTCTTTTATATACTTTCGGTAAACGCAATATGATGCTGGCGAAAAAAAGTCTTAACTGTCTCATCCCAAAGATGCTCCACGGTCTTATCCAATATGAATGTCTTAAACGAAATCCCTGTCACGCATGTAAACGTATTTTTTTCATAACGAAGATTCATATATAAGCCCTGCACATCTTCCGGCTTGACAGCCGATTGATTTCTTTCTAAAAGCCACTGCTTATTTTCATCAGAAAGCTGAAGCACAAATTGAAAGGATACCGGAAGCTTGTGTCCTTTAATCATGTTATAGGCAATCGGCCGTATTTCCGACCAGAGACAAATTTCCCGGCCATGAAGCGCCTGAAGCTCATCACTGGAATAAAATGCTCTGTTAAGCTGGCCGCCCAGCTTAAAATCCGCAAACGTGCTGATTGTTGATTCACCTACATAAAATTTATCAAAAATATCCCCGGCAAGAAGTCTTGATACAAAAAGCTTACCGTCCTCTATGGTTAACGCTGTCATCCTCTATTTCCTCTTTTATAAACATCATCAGGACGCCAAGGAAAAGCATCAGACATGCAAAAAGCACAGCCTTTTCCTCAAGCTGACCTGTAATTACAGCGCCAAATGCCGCCCCGATAATAAATACTAAAATGATACCATAATAGTGCCAGACCTTATGCAAAGCCTTTTTATCTTTTGTATGCAAATATACAGCTAAAGCCGCTGTACCGCTTCTCAGATTACCCGTACACATTGTCGTTGCATAGGCATTACCACGCACCTTTCTAAAGCTGTCCACTTGAAGCGCACAGACAAACGATACCGTAATATTGGCAAGCATATTTAAAGACTGAGACATCAAGGATACAAGTGCTAATAAAAGTATCTCAATCATCAAAATAATTTGCCGCCAGTGAATCGTCTTAAGCGTTTTAAAATGCCACTGGATTTTCTCCACAACAAGAACACCCGCTGCAAAAGCAACAATCGGTATTAAATAATAAAGCGCCGCACCAAAGCTTCCCTGCGCCATATTTATGCCGAGCAGTACAATATTTCCTGTCTGGGCATTGGCAAAAACACCGCCTCTTGATATAAAGGTATATGCATCTAAAAAACCGCCGGTTAATGTCAGCAACACAGCAAGTCCCGCAGATTCAGAAATCTGTCCTTTTCTTTTGTACGCCATAAAATGCCTCCCTGTAGCACTAAAGGCTGCCGCATACACAAATGTATTTGGCAGCCTTATCTCTAAAAATTAAAGCCAGTTTTTCACAGAAGCATAAATGCCTTCCCCATCAAGACCATATTTTTTAATCAGCTCTAAAGCCGGTCCCGACTCACCGTAAACATCCTGTACACCAATCTTTAAAAGCTTTGTCGGTGCTTTTGCACAAATCGCATCTGCAACCGCACTGCCAAGACCGCCAATCACAGAATGTTCTTCGACTGTCACAACCTTACCTGTCTTTAAAGCAGATGCTATTACAAGCGCATCATCCAAAGGCTTAATTGTATGAATATTGATTACTTCAGCGTCAATGCCGTCCGCAGAAAGCTTGTCCGCTGCAATCAGTGCTTCATTGACACAAAGACCTGTCGCAATAATTGTCACATCCTTGCCTTCCCGTAAAACAATGCCCTTACCAAGTTCAAACTTGTAATTTTCTTCATCATTAATCACAGGCACTGCAAGTCGTCCAAAACGCATATATACAGGGCCTTCATGGGCATACGCTGCTCTAACTGCTGCTCTTGCCTCTACATCATCAGCAGGATTAATGACAACCATTCCCGGAATTGTACGCATCAATGCAATATCTTCATTACACTGGTGTGTCGCACCGTCTTCACCGACAGAAATACCTGCATGTGTTGCACCAATTTTTACATTAAGATGCGGATAACCGATACTGTTTCTAATCTGCTCAAAAGCACGGCCTGCAGCAAACATAGCAAATGTACTTGCAAAAGGCACTTTGCCCGTTGTTGCAAGACCTGCGGCGATCCCCATCATATTCGCTTCGGCAATACCACAGTCGATATGTCTGTCCGGAAATTCCTTTTTAAACATGTCCGTCTTTGTCGCTCCTGCAAGGTCAGCGTCAAGGACAACAACATTCTCATCGGCCTTACCAAGCTCAATAAGCGCCTTGCCAAAACTCTCTCTTGTCGCAATTTTCTTTATTTCTGACATAACGCTGCACCTGCCTTTTCCAAATCTTCCATAGCAATCTTAAATTCTTCATCATTCGGTGCCTTGCCATGCCAGCCCGCATTATTCTCCATAAAGGACACACCTTTGCCTTTCACACTCTTTGCAATGATGGCTGTCGGCATTCCTTTTGTCTGTCTTGCCTCTTTAAAGGCTCTTTCCAAATCATCAAAATCATGCGCATCCACATTAATCACATGGAAATTAAAAGCTTTAAATTTCTCATCAATCGGATATGGTGAACACACATCAGCAATATTGCCGTCAATCTGAAGGCCATTATTATCCACAATAACAACTAAATTATCAAGCTTTCTTGCCCCTGCAAACATAGAAGCTTCCCAAACCTGACCTTCCTGAATTTCTCCGTCACCGAGCAGTGTATAAACACGATAATCTTCTCCGCTCATCTTTGCAGATAAAGCCATACCGACTGCGGCTGAAATACCCTGTCCTAAAGAACCGCTGGACATATCCACACCCGGAATACCCTTCATATCCGGATGTCCCTGAAGATAAGAGCCTACATGGCGAAGTGTTGTCAAATCTTCCTTAGGGAAAAAGCCTTTTTCCGCCAATACTGCATACAATCCCGGAGCCACATGACCTTTTGAAAGTACAAAACGGTCTCTGTCTGGCTTATCCGGCTGCTTTGCATCTACATTCAATTCTTCATAATAAAGATAAGTAAAAATGTCTGCTGCTGACAAAGAGCCGCCCGGATGACCGCACTTTGCGCTGTGTACAGCACGAATGATACTCTTTCGAATCTCATTAGCCGTAATCTGAAGTTCTAACTTATTCATATTACTCTCCTTTGGTGTTATCACTGTTTTAAGTTGCCGGGATATACCCGTTACTTTCCTAACTCTAATACTATCAACAATCCGAACAAAAGTCAATGAAAACCAAAAACAAAGGGACATATTGCTATGCAATATGTCCCTTTAACTTCAATATTAATATTCCGGTTCAATAAGTCCGTAGGTATTGCCATTTCTCTTATAGACAACATTGATTTCGTCTGTATCTGCATTTCTGAATACGAAGAAGTTGTGTCCGAGCAACTCCATCTGAATGCATGCCTCCTCAACATCCATCGGCTTCATGGCAAAATGCTTTGTTCTGACAATCTTGACTGTATGTTCCTCTTCCGCATCCAAATCTAAAAATTCTTTCTGGAAGTTTGCTGCGGCGTGCTGCTGATTCACAAGTCTTGTCTTATATTTGCGCATCTGACGCTCAATAATTTCTTCGACCAAATCAATGGAAACATACATATCATCACAGGACTGCTCTGCACGGATAATACTTCCCTTTACGGGAATTGTCACCTCAATCTTCTGTCTTGCCTTCTCAACGCTCAATGTTACGATAACCTCTGTATCTTCACTTAAATACTTGCCAAGCTTGCCAAGCTTCTCATGAATGGCATCCTTTAACCCCGGTGTAACCTCAATATTCTTTCCGCTGATGATATAACGCATAGAATCAACTCCTTTGCTGATTGATTATCAAAACAAATCGTTTTTGATATTTCTAATTATATCATATTTCCGTCTTATTTCAAGTCAATTCCTTCTGTTTTCTAAAAATTTCATTTTATAATTGTTTTTTTTATAAAAACACTATAAATTTTTTATATTTTCCCCCATTATCAAAAACCAAAAAAGTCAATGGTTTTTCGACATTTTTTTGACAAAATGTGTCGATTCTGCGTTATCCACAAAACATATATTTGGTTTTTACCCATTTTACTTATCCTCAATTGGGGATAAATTCATTGTGGATAATGTGGATAACTTTGTGTATAAGTCGATTTTATTGTAAAATCGACGTTTTCAACCTGTGGATAATATGGGAATACACAATTTAACTCGACATTTTATATGAAATTGCTTATGTAAACTCTTGTCGTTTTTTTGTGCAATACGCACAAATCGACATAATATGTCAACAATTCTTAAATTATCATATTCTGTTATTTCAAATATTTGCACTAATATCTTCAATAACCCGATACAACAAAAGGCGCAGCTTTCGCTGCGCCCTCTAAGACTTGCATACTACTCAACAATACGGTTAATTTGCATTGGAGTTCTGTAATTCATATTTGAAATAATAATACCTGTTGCCGGTGTGCTTGCATGGATAATCTTGCCGTCACCAATATAAAGACCAACATGACCTGCATAGCCGCCTGAACCGTAGAACACTAAATCACCCGGCTTAATTTCTGACACAGATACCTGACGTCCGTTCAGTCTCTGGTCATCCGCTGTACGATTGAGACGAATACCGAAGTTTAAATATACCTGCTGTGTAAAACCGGAACAGTCAACACCTGTATTCAGATCATTGCCGCCCCATACATAAGGATTTCCTTCAAACTGCAGTGCAAACTTAACAACTGCTTCGCCTGTTGTCTCAGCTGCACCCGGATTCGGATTTGTCGTTGTAAGGTACTGACTGCTGATATAGCCTGTTGCATTACCATACTTAATCTTACTCCATCCGTTGTTTCCGATACCGATTCTTCTGACACTGCCGTTTTTAACAAGAGAACCGATAACATCATAGTTTGTACCCGGCCCCTTACGAATATTCACGCCGGCTGTTGCCCATACAGGCTCATTCACTTCTGTGTATGTATCATCCTGAGGCTTTTCCTCAGGCTTTTGCGATTCGCCGTTGCCTGTAATTGTAATATACTCAGCGGATACATAACCTGTAAGCTTCTTATTGTCAGCAGTTACTTTGTGCCATCCGCTCTTTGTTTCCTGAATAGTCACTGTCTCAGCCTTTGAAAGTGAGCCGATAATCGCATAACCTGTGCCGGCACCCTTTCTTACATTTAAAGCATATGTATTACATTTACCTTTTTTACCTTGATTTTCAGTGGATGTATTGTTGTTTTCCCCGCCTGCCGGAGGATTTGACGGCTTCTCATCAGTCAGTTTAATGTATTCGGCAAATACATAGCCTGTCACTGTGCGTCCGTTTAATACGGCGTTGATTTTATACCATTCACCTTCTGTTCCTATGATTTCTACAACTGTATTTTTTGAAAGTGAACCGATAACAGAGGACTTTGTTGTTGCCTTGCTTCTGACATTCAGTGCAGTGACATCACACTTGCCGTTTTTCCCGGAAGCATCCGGTGTTGCCGGCTTATTATTCTCATTATTTTCTGAGGATGAATTATCTGAACCAACTGTCACATATTCGGCAAATACATAACCTGTCTTGCTTCCTACCTGTATTTTATACCACTCACCTTCTGTTGCAAGAATTGATATTGATGCACCGTTTTTCAAAGAGCCGATGCACTTTGCACTCCTGCTTGCCCCTGAGCGAATATTCAACACAGACACATTGACTGTACCTGTCTTACCTGTCGCATTCTCTGTCTGAGCACCGTTCACGTCAACATACTGTGCCGCAACATAACCTTTCTTTCCGCCAAATTCAACTTTGTACCAGTTGCCCTCTTTTGAGATAATTGTCAACTTCGTCCCTTTGCTGATTGTTGTAATTCTTCCATAATCAGTTGAGGGACCACTGCGCACATTCAATGCACTTGTGTTTACTGTACCGGTTGATGCTGCATGTATTAACAAAGTATTGAAGTTATTAAAACTTAAACCACCGATGAGCGCTAGCGTCAAAGCAACCGCCCCGGCAGTTTTGCGTGTAAATCTGCTTAATTTTACCATTCTATCACTTCACCATTTCTATTATCTTTATTACAAATTTGTTACAAATTCATTATATCAGTGTAAATCCTCATTGTCAACCGTGATTGTCAACAAATAGTTACAAAAAAGCCGCCATATTTTACCATGAACTGCTCCCCGTCAAGTAGACAATTGAAAAAATATAAATTTTTCCTGCCAGT
>CABUBX010000028.1 GCA_902489925.1 uncultured Lachnospiraceae bacterium
CCCTCAGGTGCTTGTCAACATTCGTGTGTCTGATAAAGCGGCGGCACAAAACGATGCGGCAGTACAGGAAGCCATCAGACATGTTGAAACAATGCTTGGAAGTTCGGGACGTATGCTTGTCCGGGAGAGCGGCACAGAGCCGGTCATTCGTGTGATGGCAGAGGCACCGGATAGGGCGCTGTGCGAAAAATATGTCAGCGAAGTTATTGATGTGATTAGAGAAAGAGGCTATGAGGTGAAGTAATATGTGTGGCATTGTAGGATATACGGGTGTGTGTGCGGCGGCGCCTATTTTGATTGACGGACTTTCAAGGCTGGAGTACAGGGGCTATGATTCTGCGGGTATTGCGGTGGAGAATACAGCGGATGAAAAGGGCGAGATAGAGATTATTAAGGCTCGCGGACGCCTTCAGGCGCTGCGGGAGATGACAGATAACGGAAGGTCTGTAAAGGGAGGCTGCGGTATCGGACATACACGCTGGGCAACGCACGGTGAGCCGTCGGTTGCCAATGCACATCCTCATTTTTCGAAGGACCGGCGTATTGCGGTTGTGCATAATGGTATTATTGAGAATTACAAAGAGCTTAGAGAATGGCTGCAAAAAAAGAATTTCGAATTTATATCGGAAACAGACACCGAAGTTGTCGTACACCTTTTGAGTTACTATTATAAGGGAAATCCGCTGGAGGCTATTGCTAAAATGCTTGGCAGAGTCCGCGGCTCTTATGCGCTCGGTATTTTGTTTCAGGATTTTGGCGGAACAATTTATGCCGTGCGCAAGGACAGCCCACTGATTGTCGGACGCTCGGATGAGGGTAATTTTATTGCCTCGGATGTGCCGGCAATACTTAAATATACAAGAGAAGTTTGTTATATTGGGGACGGAGACATTGCGGTACTGAAAAAGGAAGGCATACATTTTTTTAATACAGAGGGTGAAGAAATAGAAAAAGTATTTAAGACTGTCGAATGGGATGCGAAAGCGGCCGAAAAAGAAGGCTTTGAGCATTTTATGCTAAAGGAGATTTATGAGCAGCCAAAGGCAGTGGCAGATACAATTTATCCGAGAATTAAGGACGGACGGATAGTGATTGACGAGCTTGACATGACAGATGATGATATTAAAAAAATCAGCCGTATTCAGATGATTGCCTGCGGCTCGGCTTATCACGTTTGTGTATGTGGGAAATATGTGATTGAGCAGATGGCGCATATCCCGGTAGATGTAGATTTGGCCTCTGAATTTCGTTACAGAAATCCGATACTTTCCGAAAATACACTTGTGATTATTGTGAGTCAGTCGGGAGAGACAGCCGATTCGCTGGCCGCTTTAAGGGAGTCGAAAAAGAGAGGACATAAAGTTCTTGGCATTGTCAATGTTGTAGGTAGCTCTATTGCCCGTGAGGCAGACAGCGTCTTTTATACGTGGGCAGGCCCGGAGATTTCTGTGGCAACAACAAAGGCCTACAGTACGCAGCTGGCAGCAATTTATCTGCTTAGTATTTGTTTTGCAGATATACGGGAAGCTATCACAAAAGATGATTATTGCCGATATATCGATGCGCTTTTATCTTTGCCTGAAAAAATCCAGAGGGTATTGGATGAAAAAGAGCGGCTTCAGTGGCTTGCCAATAAGTTTTCACATGTAAGGGATGTGTTTTTTATCGGCAGAGGGCTGGATTATGCGATTTCGATGGAAGGCTCGTTAAAGCTTAAAGAAATTTCGTATATTCATTCCGAGGCCTATGCGGCAGGAGAATTAAAGCATGGGACGATTTCTTTGATTGAAAAAGGTGTCCTTGTTGTCGGTATAGCTACCCAAGAAGATTTGTTTGAAAAGGAAATCAGTAATCTTGTTGAGGTGGGCAGCCGCGGTGCTTCAGTGCTTGGCTTGACTTCGTATGGTAATTACAGTATGGAGGATATTGCGGATTTTACAATTTATGTGCCAAAGACGGAAAACTGTTTTATGACAAGCCTTGCGGTTGTTCCTCTACAGCTGTTTGCTTATTATATTTCTGTAGCTAAGGGACTTGATGTTGACAAACCGAGAAATCTGGCAAAAAGTGTAACAGTGGAATAATATTTAAAGCGTCTCAGAGATGGGGCGCTTATTTTTTCGACATAATTCGCTGCTTTTAGAAGGGAAAAGCTAAAAAGATACAAAATACAACTCGCAGTTTCTGTTACTGCTCTTGGAAGTGAGCTATACTTAACAGTAATAACGTGATAAAGCAAGTTAAAGAAGGTGTGGGTTTCATAAAGTTATGAATGAGAAGTTATATAGTGATTATGAAGCACTCATTATCAATTACATTAATAAGGTTGTGGAAAATAAAGCTGTGGCGGAAGATTTATGTCATGATACTTATGTGGATTTTCTTACAAAGTTTGAAAATCCGGATACAATGGACGAGGATTATGCGCGCCGATGGCTAATGATAACTGCAAAGAATAATACGATGAATTATATTAAAAAGGCATCGACACGATATGAGATTTTCTGTGATGATTTTCGGGAGGATGGGTTCTCATGGGAGGACGGTCAGAATGAAGACGAACAAAAAGAGCTCATTTATGAAAATCTTTCAAAATTGAGCGGTGTTTATTATGATGTGATTGTCAGCCGCCTTCAGAATGTGCCGATTGAAAAAGTGATGGCGGATACCGGCAAGAGCAGGCATGCGCTGGAATGTATTTATACGCGTGCGGTAAAAAAGCTTAAAGAATATATTTCACAGAGTATTAAGAATATTTAAGGAATAAGTAGTTTACACTATCCCCATATATATGTATAATGGATACGAAATATTATTTAAAGATAAGGAGATGTGTAATGAAAAAGTTACTAATTGCAGTGCTTGCAACAGCAACCTTAATGCTTGCAGCTTGCGGACAGAAGGAAAAGAATGTTGAGGGAACACTTCCGGAGATTATGGAAAAGGTTTATGCGGGAACAGAGGATAATATGCCGATGCTTGCTCAGACTGAGGTTACAGATGAGTATAAGGAGTATTATTTCGGAACTGCGGACATCGAGTACAAGGAAGCCCTGGCATCTGAACCGATGATTAGCTCGATTGCCCATTCGGTTGTTCTTGTGCGTCTGAATGAAGGTCAGGATGCGGAAGAAGTTAAGAAGACAATTAAAGACAATGTAAATCCAAGAAAGTGGGTTTGTGTCGAGGTTGAACCTCAGAATGTTCATGTAGAAAGCAAAGGAGACCTTGTGATTCTTATTATGGACAACAACGAGCCGGCAAAGCTTTTAGAAAATTTTAAGGCGTTATAATATGGTATTTTCAAGTCTGACTTTTTTATATATGTTTTTGCCTCTGCTGTTAATCGGATATTTTCTGCTTCCCGGCAGGGGCAAAAATATTATTTTGCTTTTATTTAGTTTATTATTTTATTTTTATGGTGAGCCTAAGTTTCTATGGCTTCTTATTTTTTTCTGCCTTTTTAATTTTGCGGCAGGTATTGTGATTGAGCGTAAGGCCGGACGGCGCATATCCGGTGTTTTGCTGGCAGCAAGTCTCGTCATTGACTTTGGCTGGCTTTTTTATTTTAAATACATGGACTTCTTTTTGGGCATTTTAAATGACGTTGGCGGTTTGAACCTTCCTTTGACAAGGGTGATTATGCCGGTGGGCATCAGCTTTTTTACGTTTCAGACGGCAGCCTATGTGATTGATGTCTATTTGAAAAAGGCGGCAGCATGTAAAAATATTTTGGATTTTTCGGCATATGTCTGCTTATTTCCTCAGCTTGTCGCCGGACCGATTGTCCGTTATCAGGACGTGGACAGACAGCTGCGGCACAGAGTTGTGAACTTTGAGGGCTTTTGTGAGGGCATGTGCCGTTTTAGCATCGGTCTTGGCAAAAAGGTGCTTTTGGCCAACAGTCTTGGCGCTTTTTGTGATGCGCTTTCGGCAATTAAGGCACAGACTGTTTTGTCCGGCTGGCTTTTGGCAGCAGGCTATGTCCTTTGGCTTTATTTTGATTTCAGCGGCTATAGTGACATGGCCATCGGTCTTGGACGTATTTTTGGCTTTACACTTCCGGAAAACTTTAATTTCCCATTGATTTCAGGGACTGTGACAGAGTTTTGGCGGCGATGGCACATGACGCTTTCTTCATGGTTTAAAGACTATGTATATATTCCGCTCGGCGGCAGCCGGTGCGGCAAAGTGCGTCAGTTCAGAAATATTTTGATTGTCTGGATGCTGACGGGGTTATGGCATGGCGCGGGATGGCAGTTCGTTTTGTGGGGCTTATTATTTGCGGTTTGTCTGATGGCAGAAAAAGCGGGGCTGTATCAGTGGCTTGTGCGTCATAAGCTTACCGCACATATTTACGTTGTGCTCATATTGATGGTAAGTTTTGTTATTTTTCAATCGCCATCGCTTGACATAGCCTTTGGGACTTTAAAGGTGATGTTTGGTATCGGCGCGGCGGGCATTGCCGAGCACTCTGTGCTTTATATTTTGAGAAGCTATGCGCTGACACTGCTTATCAGTATAGTCGGTGCAATGCCGATATTTCGATGGCTTCAGAAAAAATTTGAGGGAAAAGCCTGGCTTTGGTGGGCAAAAGCTCTATGCTGTCTGATGATTTTTATCATATGTACCGCTTATTTGACAGATGCAACCTATAATCCGTTTTTGTATTTTAGATTTTAGAGGAGGTTTTTATGAAGTATAAAGTCATGAGTCTGTTATTTGCCCTCCTTATTATTGGCGGGTTTGTTTTGCATTTGGCAGTGCCGGATAAAGCGATTTCTTACGAAGAACGGCGAAGCCTTGTTCAGTTTCCAAAGCCCTCTGTAAGTACGGTATTCGACGGAAGCTGGATGAAAAATTTTGATAAATATGCGGCGGACCAGTTTGTCGGCAGAAAGTATTTTCGCGGTTTAAAAAATGGCACAGAGCTTTTTGTTTTCGGAAAGCAGGATGTTCATGATATTTATTTGAAGGACGGTGCACTCTATGCCAATGCAAAGCCGTCGGATAAAGGGGTGCGGCAGTTTGCCGCAAAGCTTGCGTCTCTGACTGCGGAAATGCCGGAGACAATGTCTGTATATTATAGCATTATTCCGGATAAAAGTACGCTGATTGATGCTAAAAATCATCCGGTTTACGATACAGAGGCGGTTTATGAGGCACTTCATTCAGCATTTGAAGAAGTCGGTCAGCTCTCGGGGACGCCGCTTGAAAATGGCGGTGTTAAGGCGATATACCTTGAGGATTTGCTTCAGTGTGAAGATTTTTATAAAACGGATATTCACTGGCGTCAGGAAAAGCTTTGGCCGGTTGTGTCTCATATGGCACAGACGATGGGCTTTGCCAAAGAGGCGGATGTGAATGCTTTGGAAAAAAATCTTGCGACAAAGCAGTATGCGCCTTTTTATGGCGCTTATTACGGTCAGTTTGCGCTTCCGATTAAGGCGGATACGCTAAATTACCTTGTGGGAAGTTATCTTGAGGCGGTGACAGTAACCGATTTGGCGACAGGAAAGACATTGCCGCTTTACAGTGAGGACAGGCTTGGCGGTGTAGACAGCTACGACGTGTTTGTGGGCGGCGCGCTGCCGTGTGTTGCGCTGGAAAACCCAAAAAGTACATCGGATAAAGAGCTGATTATTTTCAGAGATTCTTACGGCAGTGCCATAGCACCGCTTTTAGCGCCGTTTTATAGAAAGATTACGATGATTGACCTTCGCTATATGCCGTCGTCAATGATTGGTGATTTTGTGATTTACGATAATCAGCAGGTACTCTTTTTATACAGTGCGATGCTGGCAAATCAAGTCGGTGTTCTTAAATAAATACACAAAAAGTTTGATGATTTACAACTTTACTCTTTAAAAGTGGAAAAAGTTGTGGTACAATAGCTTCATTCTAAAATTTTTAGGAGGAATCACAAATGAAGAAAGTCGTAAAATTTGGCGGAAGTTCACTGGCAAGTGCCCAGCAGTTTATGAAGGTTGGCGAAATTATACGAAAAGAAGATTCAAGAAGATATGTTGTGCCGAGCGCACCGGGCAAAAGATATGCGGATGATACAAAAGTGACGGATATGTTGTACGAGTGCTATGCAATGTCAGAGGCCGGTGAGGATTATACGGCTTATTTAAATAAGATTAAGGCAAGATATGAAGAAATTATTGTGGGACTTGGTTTGAACTTATCTTTAGATGATGAGTTTAATAAAATCAGTGATAATTTTGAAAACCGTGCGGGTGTGGATTATGCGGCATCCCGAGGTGAGTATTTAAACGGTATTGTGATGGCAAACTATCTTGGCTTTGAATTTGTTGATGCAGCAGATGTTATTTTCTTTAAAAAGGACGGCAGCCTTAATGAGGAGAAGACAAACCATGCAATTGCAAAGCGCCTTAAATCAGCGGAATATGCGGTGATTCCGGGTTTTTACGGCGCGTATGAGACCGGAAGAATTAAAACCTTTTCAAGAGGCGGGTCAGATATTACAGGGTCACTGGTCGCTAAGGCCATTCAGGCAGACCTTTATGAAAACTGGACGGATGTGCCGGGATTTCTTATTGCAGACCCGAGAATTATTAATAATCCGGAAGTTATTGAAAGCATTACTTATAAAGAACTTCGTGAACTTTCCTATATGGGTGCGACAGTGCTTCATGAGGATGCGATTTTCCCGGTGAGAAAAGAAGGTATTCCGATTAACATTAAAGATACGAATGAGCCTGAGCGGTATGGCACGATGATTGTTGAGAGTACATGCCGCAAGCCAAAGTATACGATTACAGGCATTGCAGGAAAAAAAGGTTTTGTTTCGATTAACATCGATAAGGCGATGATGAACTCTGAGATTGGCTTTGGACGCAAGGTGCTCGGCGTATTTGAAGATCACGGACTTTCTTTTGAGCATATGCCATCAGGCATTGATACGATGACAGTATTTGTCCATGCCGATGAGTTTGTGCCGTTAGAGCAGCAGATTATTGCAGGGATTCACCGTGCAGTGCATCCGGATACGGTCGAGCTGGAGGCGGATTTGGCGCTTATTGCGATTGTAGGGCGAGGTATGCGCTCTACGCGTGGAACTGCCGGGCGCATTTTCTCGGCGCTGGCTCATGCACGCATTAATGTGAAGATGATTGACCAGGGTTCAAGTGAGTTAAATATTATTGTCGGTGTGAGCAACAGTGATTTTGAGCGGGCGATTCGTGCGATTTATGATATATTTGTGACTGTGCAATTGTAACAGAGGTTACATACAGGCGAATTTGTTTGTGATAAAATAAACCTATCGGTAAAATCTAAGAAGGAGTGAAGCTTTATGAAAAAAATTACAGCTTTTTTTCTTGCTGCTGTTTTAAGTGCTTCTGTACTTTCGGGTTGCGGCAGTAAAGGTGATTCAGATACCCAGACAAAGCCTGAGACGGTGCCGCAGACAGTGCCGGCGAGTACTGAGACGGACGCTGAGAGTGAAGCAGCAGCGACAGAGGTAAATGTTTTGGCTTTAAAAGGTCCGACAGCTATGGGCATGGTAAAGATGATGGAGGATACCGACAGCGGTGCGCTTACAAGCGAAGATTATCATTTTTCTATCGTTGCCTCTGTGGATGAGGTTGCACCAAAGCTTGTCCAGGGAGAAGCAGATATTGCGGCAGTACCGGCAAATCTCGCCTCTGTTCTTTATAATAATACAAAAGGCGGCGTTAAAGTGCTTGCCATTAATACGCTCGGTGTTTTGTATATTGCTGAAAATGGTGATACAGTAAAGTCTGTATCTGATTTAAAGGGAAAGACAATTTATGCAAGCGGTAAAGGTGCGACACCGGAATATGCCCTGAATTACATTTTAAGTGAAAATGGACTGAATCCCGAGACGGATGTGACTATTGAGTGGAAAAGCGAGCACTCTGAGTGTGTTGCGGCGATGGCTAAGGGTGAGAATGCCATTGCAATGCTGCCGCAGCCGTTCCTCACAACAGCACAGTCAAAAAATGACAAGATTCGTGTGGCGCTTGATTTGACAGAGGAATGGGAAAAATTACAGTCAGACAAAGACGATAAGAGTACAATGCTGACAGGTGTTGTAGTAGCAAGAACAGCCTTTGTCGATGAGCATCCTGAGGCAGTCGAAGACTTTTTAAATAACTATAAGGCATCGGTGGAATTTGTCAATGCATCGGTGGATAAGGGTGCAGCACTTGTCGGTAAGTATGATATTGTGCCTGAAGCTGTTGCAAAAAAGGCAATTCTTGAATGTAATATTGTTTGTATTGACGGCGATGAGATGAAAGCCGGTCTCTCAGGCTATTTGAATGTACTTATGAATCAGAATCCGAAAGCAGTCGGTGGCCAGCTTCCGGCAGATGATTTCTATTACAGCCGTCAGTAGTTATGAAATTTGCAAAAATTAAATGGTGGGCGGTCTTATTTTGGCTGCTTGTGTGGCAGGCCGCTGCTTTGGCAATCGGACAGGAGATACTTTTAGTATCTCCTATTGCTGTTATAAAACGACTTTTTGTGCTGGCTTTGGAAAGTGGATTTTGGCAGTCGATTGCTTTTTCACTTATAAGAATAGCTCTTGGATTTTTGTTTGCAGTTGTATTTGGTATTATTTTTGCAGGACTTTCGGCAAAGCTGAGTGTTATAAGACAGCTGCTTGCACCGCTCGTTTTGACAATTAAGGCGATTCCGGTTGCCTCTTTTATTATCCTTGTGCTCATCTGGGTACCGTCAAAAAATTTGTCAGTACTGATTTCTTTTTTAATGGTATTTCCGATTATTTACACAAATGTACTTAACGGCATTGAAGCTACCAACAAAGAGCTGCTTGAGATGGCTGAGGTTTTTAAAGTGTCCGGGATAAAGCGCATACGCTATATTTACGTGTCGGAGGTATTGCCGTTTTTTAGAACGGGGTGCATTGTGGCGCTGGGACTTTGCTGGAAAGCGGGAATTGCTGCAGAGGTCATCGGTATTCCTAAAAATTCAATCGGTGAACATTTGTATAATGCAAAGGTATATTTGGATACACCGGATTTGTTTGCGTGGACACTCGTGATTGTCATTGTGAGCCTTGTTTTTGAAAAGTTGTTTTTGGGACTTTTGAATTTTATCGTGAAACGTTTAGAGAGGATGGTGTAGTATGGCAATTGAAGTGAAAGGTTTAAGCAAGTGCTATGGCTCTAAAACTGTTTTCGATAATTTTAATATGACGTTTCGGGAAGGGCAGATAACATGTATCATGGGCAATTCCGGCTGCGGAAAGACAACGCTGTTAAAAATGCTGACGGGTATAGAAAGAGCGGATGCGGGGGAAATTATTTTCCCGAAGGATACGAAATTGTCTGTCGTTTTTCAGGAAGACAGGCTTTGTGAAAATTTAAGTGCCGGGGCAAATGTGCGCCTTGTGATGGCTGCGTGGCCTAAAGAGGGTGTGATTGAAAACGGATTTAGGAGGATGGGGCTTTTGGAAGCCATGCATCAGCCGGTGCGGGAGTTGTCCGGCGGTATGCGGCGGCGCGTCAGCCTTCTAAGGGCACTTTTGGCAGATTGGAATGTGCTTTTGATGGATGAACCCTTCAAGGGACTTGATGAAAAAACAAAGGCTTTAGTTATTGATTATACAAAAAGTCTGTGCGAAGGGAAAACCGTCATCTGTGTCACCCATGATTTGGAGGAGGTAAGGCAGTTGGGCGGAACGGCAGAAAGACTATAGAAAGCATTTAATCATCATAATGATTTTCTATAATCTGTCGTATGACTTTGAAAATATAAGGCTTCATCTCCTCCAACGGTACAGGCTGTTCATACAGTATTGTATTGTAGCTTGTCCCGCTGACAAATTCTATAATAGAAAAAACCATAATTTCCGGATTCTTAAAGCGGTGTCCGGATTGATGCAAAAGATTGTCGAATATAAAGTAGATATTTTCGTCGGCATTGTCTGAAGCTTCAATAATTGCATTTTTAAAAATGCCCCAGCTTAAATGCTTGGATATAAAGTTGAGCAGTGACTGGTCTTTACTGAGCCTATCAATAATATGCTCAGACATGAAGACAATCTGGTCTTCAAAATCAGTATAGTCGGATTTTTTAAGCTGTTCATAGGCAGCGAGAAAGAGCTGGCTTGCTTTATGTGATATTAATTTATTGCGTATATCATATTTGTCGCGGAAATACAGGTAAAAAGTACCTTTTGCAACGCCGGCATTATCTGCGATATCTGAAATGGAAGTTTTTTGAATACCCTTTGATGTAAATAAATCAAAGGCTGTATTTAAAAGAGCTTCCTTTTTTTGTTTTTTGTTGGACTCCAGTTTTTCGCCCATCTAAAAGACCTCCTTATTCATGTCCATGCTTAATGTATTATCATAAAAATGACTAAAAGTCAATTCTTTATAAAAAATTAATAAAATAAATGTTGACTGATAGTCATTTTAGGTGTATAACAAGCATTGAAGAAAATGACCGATAGTCAATAAGCGTAAAGGAGAGAAAAACAATGGTGAAGTTTGGTAAACAGGTGGCGAAGCATAAAACGCTAGTAATTATTATCTGTGTTTTGCTTTTAATCCCGTCTGTATTTGGGTATGCAAAGACCCGTGTGAATTACGATATTTTAAGTTACTTGCCAAAAAATCTTGAAACGGTACAGGGACAGGATATTCTTGTGGATGAATTTGGCATGGGTGCCTTTTCGATGGTTATTGTAGAAGATATGGAAAATAAGGAGGTCGCAAAGCTTGAAGAAAAGATTGAAGCCATTGACCATGTGAAAGATGTTTTATGGGTTGATGATGTGACAGATTTAAGCTTTCCGGTAGAGATGTTTCCTGATGATATCAGGGATGCCTTTTTCCGGGGAGATGCGACAATGATGGTGGCGCTTTTTGATAATACAACGTCGGCGGATGATACAATGCAGGCGATTACAGATATCCGAAGGACAACCGGGGAACATTGCTTTGCTAGCGGTATGTCAGGCGTTGTGACGGACATCAAAAATCTGTCACTCCAGGAAATGCCGGTTTATGTCATCATTGCGGCGCTGCTTTGCTTTATTATTCTCGGCGTGACAATGGAATCTATTGTTGTTCCGGTGCTTTTTTTATTCAGTATCGGTGCGGCAATTATTTATAACCTTGGAAGCAACATCTTTCTCGGTGAGATTTCCTATATTACGCAGGCACTGACCGCAGTCCTGCAGCTTGGTGTGACGATGGATTATTCAATCTTCCTTTTAAACAGCTATGAAGAAAACAAGCTGAGATTTCCGGGAGATAAAAACAGGGCAATGGCGCATGCGATTTCAAATACATTTAAGTCTGTTATCGGAAGTTCAGTGACAACTATTGCCGGATTTGCTGCACTGTGCTGCATGAGCTTTACACTTGGACGCGATATCGGCATTGTTATGTCAAAAGGTGTCATTATCGGAGTGCTTTGCTGTATTATTTTCCTTCCGGCATTAATTTTGCAGTGTGACGGTATTATTGAAAAAACGAAGCATAAATCACTGATTCCTGATTTGACAAAGGCTTCGCATTGGATTACAAAGCATCAAATTGTGTTTATTATTATTTTTCTCGTTCTTTTAGGACCTGCGATTTACGGAAACAGTCATACACAGGTTTATTATAATATTGATAAATCATTGCCTCAGACACTTGACAGTGCTGTAGCGAATAAAAAGCTCAACGATGAATTTAATATGAATAATGTGCATATGGTGCTTCTTAAAAATGGGCTTGATGCGAAAGATAAGAGTGCGATGATTAAGGAAATTGAGCAAGTGGATGGCGTAAAATGGGCGCTTGGTCTGGATTCGGTTGTCGGAACGGCTGTGCCGGACTCGATGATTCCCGATGATGTGAAGTCTATGCTTAAAAGCGACAATTATGAGCTTGAATTTATTTGCTCGGATTATAAGACAGCCACACCAAAGGTCGATGCACAGATTGAAGCGATTAATAATATTGTGAAATCATACAGTAAGGAATCTATGGTCATCGGTGAAGCGCCGCTGACAAAAGATTTGGAGACGGTTACAGATACAGATTTCAGAAATGTTAATATTCTTTCGATTTTAGCTATTTTTATCATTATTATGATTAATTTTAAGTCAATATCTCTGCCGATTATTCTTGTGGCTGTGATTGAATTTGCAATTTTTGTGAATATGGGCATTCCGTATTTTACACATACAGAGCTTCCGTTTGTTGCCAGCATTGTCATCGGCACGATACAGCTTGGCGCGACGGTCGATTATGCAATATTGATGACAAACCGTTATCAAAAAGAGCGCAGCCGCGGACTTGATAAGCTGGAAGCGGTCAGAAAGGCGCACAGTCTTTCAATGAAGTCCATATTAATCAGCGGCATGACATTTTTTGCAGCAACCTTCGGTGTCAGTCTTTTCTCGAAAATCGATATGATTAATTCGATATGTACGCTGCTTGCAAGAGGCGCCGTCATCAGTACGCTTGTTGTTGTCTGCGTATTGCCGGCATTGCTGCTTATGTTTGATAAAGTGATTGTTAAAACAAGTTATCATTTCCTTAATAATGGTAAGAAAGTAAAGAAAGCGTAGGAGGGCATAGATATGAATCAGAGATTTGGTAAAGCAGGAATGAAAGCCGCAGCGTTTATGTTAAGCGCCGCAGTATGGATGGGCAGTATGATGCCTGTATATGCAGCTGAAAATACAGAAAAAGAGCAGGGGGATGATACAAAGATTTCCGAGGAAAAAACGGCAAAAGCGTCCGAGGAAGTCGGAAAGGATGAAACTGTATACGTTAAGCTTAATGCTGACGGTACAAAGAAAGAAGTCATAGTCAGTGACTGGCTTAAAAATCCGGATAAAACTTCTTCGATTGAAGACAGCTCTGATTTGAAGGATATTAAAAATGTCAAAGGTGACGAAACTTACTCGGAAAGTGAAGGACAGCTTTTGTGGAACAGCACAGGCAGTGATATTTATTATCAGGGAACGACCGATAAGGACTTGCCGATTTCTGTGAAAATCACATATTTTCTCGATGATAAACAGGTGACACCGGAAGAAATTGCAGGAAAGAGCGGTAAGGTTAAAATCCGTTATGAGTATGAAAATCATTCAAAAACAGAAGTGACAGTTGACGGAAAGAAAGAGACAGTTACAACACCGTTTGCCGTTGTGACAGGAATTATTCTTCCGGGTAATGCTTTTACAAATGTACAGGTTGACGGCGGACGTGTAATTTCAGACGGTTCCAATAATATTGTTGCAGGCATGGTATTTCCGGGACTGGATGACAGTCTTGACCTTAAAAATTCAGATTTAACAAAAGATATCACCTTACCGGAAACATTGGAAGTGACTGCAGATGTTGAAAATTTCCATATTGATTTATCTGCGACAGTTGTGACAAGCAGTATTTTTGATGAGCTTGGTCTGGAGGATATTGATACGGTCGATGAGCTGACAGAGGCACTTGATGAATTATCGGATGCCTCGACAAAGCTTGTGGATGGTTCGGGACAGCTTCTTGACGGTGTCAGTCAGCTTAAAGATGCTTCCGGTGAATTTGCATCAGGCATTGATACATTATATGAAAAATCCGGTGAGCTTGCAGATGGTCTTACAACTTTAGATGACAGCACGGGACAGCTTACGGAAGGCTTAAATAAGCTAAACGGTGAGAAAAAAACTTTTATTGACGGTGTTGCGTCGCTGCTTGACGGTGCAGCACAGCTTGTGGGCGGTGCAGGAAATCTTACCGACGGCATCAGCCAATATACAGCCGGGGCAGACAGCTTGAGTGCCGGTGTCACGGCTTATGCGGACGGCGCCGATAAGGTTGCTTTTGGTGCACAAGACTATGTGGCCGGTGTCGGACAGCTGGATGCCGGTATTGATACGCTGGCATCCTCAGCCGGTACGCTTGTAGCAGGCGTTGACAGTGTTAATGAAGGCGCACAAAAGCTTTCGGAAGGCGCAGCAGCACTTCCGGATGAAAAGACAGCCCAGGCGCTTAAAGCAGCCGGAACGGCAGTGACAGAAGGTGTGGGCACAATTCATGATAGCGTTTCAGCACTTTGCGATGCATTAGATAAGGCCGAAGACAGTGACAGTGCGGCCGCGATGGTTGAACTTATGTCTCAGTCAATGTCAGCGCTTTTGCAAAACGATACTGTCGTTTTGCAGCTGCTGACAGATGCCCAGTCTGTTCAGGGCGAGATTGACAGTGTCAAGGGACTGGCGCCGGAGGCAATTCGTCAGAAGGTAGACAGTGTTGAGAACGCTTATGCCGCACGTCTGACAGATGCCATCAGTTTACTGAATACAAATATTGCAACAGAAAATGCAATTATTGAAAAGCTTAAATCATTTAGCGGCGGCACATCGGATTTAGAGCAGTTAAAGACTGCCTTAAAAGAGATTGCAGATAAAACGGACCCTAAAAATCCACAAGGGCTTTATGTCGGTGCGGCAGCACTCTCAAAAGGCACAGCTGCTTTGCTCGACGGCACAGCCAAGTTAAAGTCCGGTGTTGATAATTTAGCTGCCGGTACGTCAGAGCTTTCAAAGGGTGCTGCTGCATTGCCGGAAGGTATGGCAGTACTTTCAGCAGGCAGTGATGTGCTTGTAGAAAACGGAAAAACATTAAGTGACGGCGCGAAAGCGGTGACAGAAGCCTCAGGACAGCTCACAGAAGGTGCAAAGACGCTGACTTCAAAGAGCGCGGCGCTAAATGCCGGTGCAAAAACGCTTACAGATGGTACGGTTTCCTTGAACAACGGTCTTTTGACATTAAACGGCGGTGTTGCGGCGTTAAGTGACGGCGTTGCGGCCTTGGCCGAGGGCGGCATGGCGCTTAAAGAAGGAACAGGAAAGCTTTCAGACGGCGGTAAACAGCTCGTTGAAGGTGTCGGTACGTTAAAGGATGGCACAGGACAGCTTACAGACGGTATCAGTAAACTTTACGATGGTGCTGTAGAGCTTAATGACGGCATGAAGACTTTTGATACCGATGGTATTCAGAAATTGAAATCGACAGTCGATGATGAATTTTCGGGAATGATTGACAGGATGAAGGCAGTCATTGACGCAGGTAAAGATTACCAGACATTTACAAAGCTTGCCGAGGGTACAAAGGGCTCAGTGAAGTTTATTATTCAGACAGAAGCTATTAAAGCAGAATAAAAGAGTAGGCAAAAGCCTTCTTATCGTTTATAATAGAGTGTAAACGATAAGGAGGCTTTTTTATGAGACGAGTCCATGATGTAAAAAAGATGACAGATAATCCCTATTTAAATATGTACGCACTGGATATGTGCGATGAGTGCGGTAAACATTCGACTTACTATCTTGCTTCAAGAAATCAGAGCATTGAAGACTTAAAGCTGTCAACGGGAGTGAATAAGGCGGACGGTGTGATTGTTTATGCGGTTTACAAAGGGAAAAATAAGGAAAAAGGACAGGATAAAGAAAAGCTTGTGCTGATTCGGCAGTACAGAAGTACAATTAATGATTTTATTTATGAATTTCCTGCCGGTCTTGTTGATGCGGGCGAGGATTTTAAGACAGCCGGAAAACGAGAACTTAAAGAGGAAACAGGGCTTGACTTTGAGCCGATACGTGCGGCAGATATGTATACAAAGCCGTTTTTTACAACTGTCGGGATGACGGATGAATCCTGCGGCACTGTTTACGGCTATGCCTACGGCGAACCTTCAAAGGAAGGGCAGGAGGCGACGGAGGAGATTGATATTGTGCTTGCCGACAGAGATGAGGTGCGACGTATTTTAAAAGAAGAAAGAGTGGCGATTATGTGTGCTTATATGCTGATGCATTTTCTTCATTCCGAGGAAGGTGAGGCGCTTTCATTTTTAGAGGAAAGAGAAGATGATTAAAGAGAAGCTAAACCAAATCGCACCGGTAAATATGGCAGTCGTTGCGGCCAATGTGATTGTGTTTTTTATTATGGAGATTTTGGGGGATACAAAAGATACGCTGTTTATGCTTGAGCATGGTGCATCCTTTGCGCCGCTTATTTTTGAAAAACACCAATACTGGCGGCTTTTGACATGCATGTTTTTGCATTTCGGCTCACGTCATTTATTCAACAATATGCTTGTGCTTGCTTTTGTCGGTGACAGGCTCGAAAAGTTTGTCGGAAAGCTTAGATATATGCTGATTTATTTTGGAGGCGGTCTTTTGGCAGGCGTGATTTCGGCGGGGCTTGATTATTTTGGTAACGATTTTTATGTATCGGCAGGGGCCAGCGGTGCGGTTTTTGCGGTTGTCGGGGCACTTGCATGGTTGATTATCCGTCATAGAGGCCAGCTTTATGATATCAGTATCCAACAAATTATACTTTTTATTATTTTTAGTATTTATCTCGGCTTTCAGGGCGGCAGTGTGGATAATGCAGCCCATGTGGGAGGTCTTGTCTGCGGTTTTGTGCTTTCAATGCTGTTTTGTGGGCGAAAACTTAAATACCGGTAAGCAATAAATATTTTAGTGGCAACATGCCGTACATTATGATATAATGAGACAAAGTGTATAAAGAGGTGCTTAAAGTGGAAGATTTTAAGAGAATATTATTGAAATTAAGCGGCGAAGCTTTAGCGGGAGGCAAAGGCTTCGGCTTTGATGAGGCAACATGCCTTGACGTTGCCGGACAGGTGAAGCAGCTTGTGGATATGGGAAAAGAAGTTGCCATTGTTATCGGCGGCGGAAATTTCTGGAGAGGCAGAAACAGCAGTAAGATTATCGAGCGCACAAAGTCCGATACAATCGGTATGCTCGGTACGATTATGAATTGTGTTTATGTATCCGAGATTTTCAGAACACAGGGGATGAAGACAGAGGTCTTTACACCGTTTACTGTCGGTGCATTTACAACTTTATTTTCAAAAGATAAGGCAATTGAAGCCCTTGAGTCAGGCAAGGTTATTTTCTTTGCAGGTGGCACAGGCCATCCGTATTTTTCAACAGATACAGGGACGACACTGCGTGCCATTGAAATTGAGGCCGATGCGATTATGCTGGCAAAAGCCATTGACGGTGTTTATGACAGTGACCCTAAGACAAATCCGGATGCGAAAAAGTATGACAGAATCAGTATTGATGAAGTGCTTGATGCAAAGCTTCAGGTTGTCGATTTGACGGCGACGATTATGTGCTATGAAAACCGTATGCCGATGCTTGTTTTCGGATTAAACGGCGAGAACAGTATTGTCAAGGCTTTAAGTGAGGATTTTGACGGCACATATGTGTATGCTTAAATCAACTCGTTGTGCTACTTGAAAATTGT
>CABUBX010000029.1 GCA_902489925.1 uncultured Lachnospiraceae bacterium
ACCATAACAGTAAAGTACATTCAAACAGATTGTCAATTAAAGTGAGTTATACTAGGACTTTACGTCCGTATTTAAGTCAGCCAACCAGCCCCTCATCCGCAGCATTCGTTTTACGCAGGTTGAACCCTTTGGCGTTCGTGTGAAATACCCAGTAGATTGAATAGGCAATGAGAAAACTGGTATTGACCATTGCTATTACATTACAAAGGAGTATCTTTTATGAACGCTGTTGGAATCACTCTTGGCCCACAGCTTATAGCTGAGATTGGGGATGTTACCCGCTTTACTCACCGTGAAGCTGGACAGCCTTATCAAACGCTCTCCGGTTGATGATCCTGTGTATGCCCTTATGGACAAAAAACGGGCACAGGGCAAACCTTATTATGTTTACATGACTGCCGGGGCAAACAAGTTTCTCCGCATTTATTACGGACGGGTAAGAGAATATCTTTCCACTTTGCCGGAAAACGAAAAAAACTAATTTCATTCTCAGTTTCATACAGACCAGCGCAATGCGGTGGTCTTGTTTTTGTACCTTTCTTTCAACCTGTATAAAATTCTCAAAGTTCATCAATTTCTGCTTGACTGCGGCTATGTGCACCTCCTCCCTGTTTCTTCATTAATCTGTATAAGCAATCTTATCTTTCGTAATTATACTTTTCTGGAAAACAATGTGGTAAAAAAGGTCAAGCCCCCTATTTTGTGAATTTTACACCTAATTCGTGAAGCATGATTTGTAAGCCTGATGTCTTCTGTCTTATACCTATAAAAGCCGCCTCCCGGCGGCTTTTGTCAGCTCTTATCATATTGACTGTTTCACTGAATTATCTTTTTCAACACATGCCATGATTGCATCAAATGCTTCCTTTTCATCCTCACCGTCACAGCACACCTCAATCTCGTAGCCTTTTTTAGCCCCAAGACTTAAAACACTCAGCATACTTTTCCCATTTACACAACGTCCGTCGTGACAAAGCGTCACAGCGCACTTAAAGGAAAGCGCCACCTCCGCAATATTGCTGGCCGGCTTCATATGTATTCCCAACACATCCTTAATGACATATTTCCCCGTAATCATAATATCCCACTCCAGTTTACTGCCGTCATCCGCAGGAATATCCCCTGCCTGTCGGTTCAATGATGTAATATTTAAAGTTATTTTAAGTATATCACACTTTCAGTCACATTTAAAGCCGATGAACATATAATTTTTAATAACCACTCTTTTCATTTTCAGAAAGGATTCTTTATGGAAATATCTCAAATTCCACCGGTCATGACAAATACTCAGTCCTTTGGAAAGCTTCGTGTTTCTGTCACCTCAGAACTGACTTATACTCCGATTCCCGATGCCACAATCAATATTGCCTATGCAGGACAGACCAATGCCATCGAGCAATTAAAAACCGATGTTTCCGGTCAGAGTGAAACCATCGAACTGACAACACCTCCGGCAGAATACAGTCTTGAGCCCGAAGGCATACAGCCCTACAGCGAATATACCCTGACTATTTCCGCGCCTAATTATGAAACTGCTATTATTAATAACACACAGCTTTTATCCGGTGAAACCGCAATCCAGCCCGTACAGCTCATGCCGCTTCAAACTGTTTCCGATGATATCGTGATTCCGGCACACACCCTTTACGGCACATATCCGCCGAAAATTCCCGAAGCTGAAATTAAGCCAATCACCGAAAGCGGGGAAATTGTTTTAAGCCGCGTCGTCATTCCCGAGACTATCGTTGTGCATACAGGTCCTCCTAATGATGCCGGGGCAAAAAATTATTACGTTCCTTATAAAGATTATATAAAAAATGTGGCCTCCAGCGAAATCTACGCAACATGGCCCGAAAACACCATTATCGCAAATGTACTGGCGATTATGTCATTTACATTAAACAGGGTTTACACTGAGTGGTACAGGAATAAGGGACTTAATTTTACAATCACAAATTCGACAGCTTACGACCACTTCTTCGTACCCGGACGAAATATTTTTGAAAGTATTTCCGAGGTTGTTGATACAATATTTGCCAACTATTTGTCACGTCCAAATGTCCGACAGCCTATTCTTACCCAATACTGTGACGGCAAACGCGTCTCCTGTCCGCAGTGGATGAGCCAGTGGGGTTCTAAAACACTTGGAGAACAGGGCTATGAACCTATTGAAATTCTCCGATATTATTACGGAGAAGATATTTACATCAACACTGCCGAACAAATCAGCGGTATTCCGTCCTCATGGCCCGGCAGCGATTTAACCATCGGCTCACGAGGCTCAAAAGTCATGCAAATGCAGGAACAGCTCAACAGAATTGCCCAAAACTATCCGGCACTGCCTATCATCGCTGCCGACGGCATCTACGGCCCCGCCACCGCAAATGCTGTCCGGGAATTTCAGAAGGTATTCAATTTGCCGCAAACAGGTATTGTTGACTACCGGACATGGTATAAAATCAGCGAAATCTATGTCGGTGTCAGCCGCATCGCCGAGCTGACTTAAAACCTCCGACTTAAAAAAAAGCACATATGCTATGTATTTTTACAATGCGGCATTTGAAGCTGCAAAGCAAAAACATACATAACATATGTGCATTTCTATTATTTTACAACATGACGCATAAGCATGACGAGCAGCTTCATTGCGACATAGACAAGCCAGAATAATGGCACAACAAAAATCATCCGCCATACAAAAAGCGACGTGATACTAAAGAAGCCCGGAAGTACGAGCAGCGCCAAAATAAACAGACTGACACATATAATACAAAGTGCTTTTCTCTTTTTATTCATCGGACTGCACACATACAAAAGAACGAGCATACTGATTAAGCCGGCAATTAAAAGGTTGTAGGTGGCAAGCATCGTATCGTCAAATCCAAGCACCATTGCCAAAACCTGATTGAGCAGCATCGCGCCGACCATCGTCAGTGCACCAGGCAGACTGATTCGAAGTACATGCTTTAAGAATCCGTTTTGCGTCACAGTTTCTGTCTGCTCTAGCGTCAGCAAAAAGCTCGGCAGACCAATGGCTGTCGCACTGATAATGCTTAAATGAATCGGAATAAACGGGTAGGCACGTCCAAGCAGTATAAAGATGACCGATAAAAGAACGGAATAAATCGTCTTTGTCAGGTACAGGGCACTGACTCTTTCGATGTTTGAAATAATCATGCGTCCCTCCCGGACAATATCCTGCATACACGCAAAATCCGAATCGAGAAGCACAATATGGGCCACCTGCTTTGCCGCATCAGAGCCTGCGGCCATAGCGATGCCACAATCTGCATCCTTTAAGGCAAGCACGTCATTGACACCGTCACCAACCATACCGACAATCTTTTCATTGGCCTGATAGGCTTTAATAATTCTCTGCTTTTGTTCAGGTGTTACACGTCCAAAAACAGTGTAATCGCAAATCACATTGCGAAGCTCAGAATCATCATCAGGCAGCTGTGTCGCATCAATATACTTATCGCCATCCTGAAGTCCCGCCTCCACAGCAATATAGGAAACCGTTGCCGGGTTATCACCGGAAATCACCTTAACAGCTACATTCTGGCTGGCAAAATAATCAAAAGTTGCCTTTGCCTCCGTTCGTATAATATCCGAAATGAGAATCAAGCCGATTGGCTTTATCCCTTTGACCATCTCTGTCTTGCTGGACACTTCTGCTGCCGATGCAAGAAGAAGGACACGCAGCCCCTGTTTTGAATACGGCTCAACAATATCAAGTATACTTGTATATTCTGTATCCTTTAAAATAAACTCCGGTGCACCAAGCACATAAGCGCCATGATTTACAAAACGAATTGCGCGATACTTTCTTGAAGAAGAAAACGGAATTAAATCCTCAATCTCCCATGCGGCTGTCTTCTGAAAATAATTCATCAAGGCAGTCTGCGTACTGTTGACATCATTAAACGCAAACGAAATTTCATTCATCACCGTCTTGATGTTCTCTACGGCCTCAGTCTTTGCCAAAGAATCCGGCATCGGCATATCATCAAGTCTCGCTGTCGCCTCTAAATCAACAGCTTCATCCCCCACAGGCTTTTTGAAAAACTCCTCCCCAAGCGGAATAATCTCCTTAACTTTAAGCTCGCCTGTTGTAATCGTCCCTGTCTTATCCGTACATAAGACATTGACACGTGCAAGCGCCTCAATCGCTTCCATCTCCTGCACAAGCGCCCGTTTTTTAGCAAGACGCCCCACACCTAAAATAAAGGAAATACTTGTAAGCAGCACAAGTCCCTCCGGAATCATGCCGATAACGCCGGCAACCGTATTCACCATCGCGTCCGAAAGACTTGTCCCGTCAATATTTCTTTGTGACAGGAAAAGTAAAATACCTACAGGAATAATCACAAAACCGATGATTTTGATAATTCGCTTAATCGAATCCTGCATCTCCGAGGTTGCCCTCTTTTTATCCTTCGCCTTATTCGCCAGCTCTACCGCATAGTTGTCCTTTCCGACATGAATCACCTGTGCAACGCCGCTGCCGGCTACAAGAAAGCTTCCGGACCAAAGCGTATCACCCTTAAATTTCTTAACCGCATGAGATTCACCGGTAATCATTGACTCATTAACCTCAATACCCTCACCCGAAAGTACAATACTGTCTGCGCCAATCTGATTTCCCGACTCTACCAGCATCACGTCATCCATGACAAGCTCATCAATCGGAATCTCCTGCCGACGGCTGTTTCTTATAACCTTGACTTTTGAAGCCGTAATGACCGACAGACCGTCCACAAGCTTTTTAACCTTTAACTCCTGAATAATACCAATGACAGAATTAATGATAATCACGCCTAAAAACGTCAAATTTTTAAGCTGGCCTGAGCATATAACGATAACGCCCAAGAATAAGTTCAAAAAGTTAAAGTAAGTCAGTGTATGTGTCAGAACAATTTCTTTTTTTGTTTTTGATATATTATTATTTGTTTCATTAATCAGGCCGTCATCAATGCGCTTTCTGACTTCGGCGCCTGTCAGCCCTCTGTAGCTGCTGTTCTCCATGAAAATCTCCTTGACTGCTTCATTGCTAATTTACTTAATACAAAAATTATACTATTTCTGTGAAAATTTACAAGGGAATCTCTTTTATTTTTCTAACTTTTCATCAAGCTCATACGGTGTTGTCTGATAAACAAAATAATTCAGCCAGTTGGAATATATCCATGTTCCGTGAGCCCGCCACTTCATCTCCGGCTTTTTTAGCGGGTCATCATCCGGAAAATAATGCAGAGGTATCTCAGGATTCATTCCCTTATCATAGTCTCTGAAATATTCCTTTGCCAGCGTATCGGCATCATATTCGGAATGTCCCATGACAAAAAACTGAGAACCGCTTTCATTGCCAACGATGTAAACACCTGCCTCATCCGAATCTGCCATAATGCGAAGCGCCGGCACCTTCAAAATATCTTCAGCCCGCACTTCTGTGTGTCTTGAATGCGGCACATAAAAATGTTCATCAAAGCCTCTGAAAAGTCTGGACTTTGGATTTAGCATCCGGTGCTTAAACACGCCTGAAATTTTATGGTCAAGAATATATTTTGGAATACCGTAGTGATAATAAAGCCCTGCCTGAGCGCCCCAGCAAATATGAAAGGTTGAATGGACATGTGACTTTGACCACTCCATAATTGTACAAAGCTCATCCCAATATTCCACTTCTTCAAAATCCATCATCTCAACCGGCGCCCCTGTGATAATCAAACCATCATAACGGCTGTTTTTTACCTCGTCAAAGGTTTTGTAAAAAGCAAGCATATGTTCTTCGGACGTATTCTTTGACTGATAAGTCTCCGTCTGTAAAAGCTCAACTTCTATCTGAAGCGGCGTATTTGAAAGACATCTAAGAATCTGAGTCTCTGTTTCTATTTTTGTCGGCATCAGATTTAAAATAAGAATCTTTAACGGACGAATATCCTGTGTCAGCGCACGATGTTCTGTCATCACAAATATATGCTCATCCTCTAATATTTTTGTTGCCGGTAAATCATCTTTTATTTTAATAGGCATTTTTAAAACTTCCTTTCCTAATTACTTGTCAATTTTCCGATATTTTTAATCATCACCGAAATCGTCCCATCCGGATTCGTAAAAAATTCTACATTTTCATTATTCCCATACTGGTCCATAGGGATTGTTATTTCTATGCCCGTATCCGTTTTTAAATGCTGACGTTCAAACTTTTTCACTGTTTGCTTATTTTGAGGACGGATTTCAACCGATTCGTCCAAGTGATATTTTTCAATCTTTTCCTCAAAATCCTTTTTCATGTCTTCGTTATCCTTAAAGACCTTTTCTTTAATTGTCTCAACATTTAAAGCGCCGGATTCTTCCAGCTCATTATGAATAATTTTTTTAACCTCCATCTTTCGGTCAATATCTTCTTTATCGAAATATTTATTATTCACCTGTTCTACAGCCTTGGCAACAATGTTAAGTCTTGCTTTTTGAGAAAGCGGCGCATGACATTTTAAAAACAACTCCGACATATAGTTCACCTTTGTGCCGTTAATATCATACTTCTTTTCAAGCAGTTGTATATCCATCGTTTCCAAATCAATCACCGCAGCCTCCGAAAGCCGCTGACTCTCTGACGGAAGCAGCGCTTTTTGCATAATAATGTCATTCGTATTTTCACCAAGGTCCGAAACCGTAAAATGTGTATAGGATGATTTATAATTCATTTTTAAAAGCCCCATATAATCCTGCTCTTGATATCTGAACAAAATTACTGCCAAATCGGCTGCCGGAATGTCAATATTCGCATTCATAATCCGATAAAGTTCTTCTGCCAATGCCCTGCTGACATCGACAAAGCTTTCCGGTACAAAACCTTCAAGCACCATCGGAAACATCGAGTCTTCCATAAAACGGCACTGCTTTATATCATCACTGTTTGTCACTTTTTCAAGATGTGCCCTGAAAAATTCATACAAATCCGGTCCACATTCCAGCTCTCTGTCCGAGAGCACCGGCATCCCCATATAGGAATCCAAAATATGTACAATCGCTTTTTTTATAATGATGTCATCTCTATCCATGTCTTATCACCTCTTGAAAAAATTAATCGTTCGTTTTATACTTGATACACAACATTTAAAAAGGAGTATCCTATGAACCGTACAAAAAAAATATGTATCGCTTTTGTTGTTCTGCTTTTAGTGCTCGGCATCGCCGGCAGCATTTTTATTTATATGCGAAAGCCCTCAAAAAATCTGACTGCCAACATCTATCAGGACGGCAATTTAATTAAATCCATTGACTTATCAAAGGTCAGTGAAAGCTATACCTTTACGGTAGACGGCCCCAATGGCGCTTACAATAAAATCGAAGTCCGCCCCGGAGAAATTGCCGTTGTTGAAGCCAGCTGTCCCGATAAAGTATGCATCAACATGGGCTTTATTAAAAATCAATCGCTGCCGATTAGCTGCCTTCCGAATAAACTCGTCATCAAAATAGAAAATGCCACAGACTCCCAAAATATAGACGGCATTTCATATTAGGAGATATTATGAAATCTGTAAAGAAACTGACAATGCTTGCACTTTTGACAACCATTGCCCTTACCATTTTTGTTCTTGAATCAGCCGTACCGCCGCTTGTGCCAATTCCCGGCGTCAAGCTCGGCCTTGCCAATATCGTGACGCTTGTCCTCATATCAGCCCAAATGCCCCGCGAAGCAGCCGCCGTGCTTTTTGCCCGCGTCTTCTTAGCCAGCGTTTTTGCCGGTCAGATGATGTCCTTCTTTTTCAGTCTGCTGGGCGGTCTGTTCTGCCTTATCGCCATGTATGTCTCAAACCGCCTGCTCAAAGGACAGCTTTTATGGTTTACAAGCATCATCGGCGCCATTTTCCATAATGCCGGACAACTCCTAGCTGCTATTATAACACTTCAAAGCACATATGTCATTTATTATGCGCCATTTCTTTTAGTCAGCGGCATTATTACCGGAATTTTCACCGGTCTTGCCGCAGGATTTTTTACTCGAAGAATCGACATACGAAAATTTTTCCGATAAAATACCACAATCAAAGACGGCCTGCGAAGAAATTCCCGCAGGCCATTTTTATCATTATCTCTCTATTCTTTCCTCAAACCAGCTCATATCAGAAACCCCATACCATTCAAACTCTGATAATTTGGATGAAAATTCTTCAGATTCCCCGCTTCCGAGAGTCGCTGAAAATTCAGGCCGGCTTGATTTTTTAAGTGCACCGTCCTCCAAAGTTATGCGATAATAATCCTCATCGCCATTTCCTCTGGAATATTGATAATCATAAACACCGATGCCATCCTCAGGAATCAGCCACGCAAGAGATTCCATTATCCCATCAGCAGATACAATGCTTGTCGATTTACCGTCATCACTAACCTCTTTTGTATACACTCGATAAACATAATAGTTAAACGGTTGCGGTATATCCAATCTGTCACGAATAATAAGCTCTTTTTTGCCGTCACCGTCCATGTCATAGATGGTATACTCCAATTCTCCTGCCACAGTTTCCTCATAACCCGGGAAATTATATCCGATATCATCATTCGCCACTTTTTCTAACACAGATGTATACATATAATTACTCTCACCATCTACGTCATATAATGAGTCATCCCGGGCAACCGGCTGCTTTCCTGCATTTCCTTTTGTATTTTCAAAAATTCCTTCCACCTCTGCCGGTTTGTTATCCGCATTATAAATTCTTACAATTTTAAATTTTCCTTCCGCATTTGGTTTTAAAAGAGCTTCTTTTTCTGCTGTTTCCGTACGACCGCCATCATTATAATAATGTGCCGTGTGTGTGTACTGAATAACCATCGCCTGATTGTTATAGTTTGCAGAATGAATCGTCGTATCAACACTATAGCCTAATGTCGGAATCCAAAAAGCAACTTTATCTCCCTTTACTTGAAAAGCCTGATTATCATTATCTGTCGAAAATTGCATATCCGTAAAAACTGAAATCAATCGATTTGCCTCACTAAGAGATAATCCATACATATAATCCGGGTTTAAGCTCAAACCGGATATTATATTTGCCCCCTGTTCATCTCCTCCACAAATAATCGGAAACCAATAAAATACATCTTCATTCGACATACCTCCCTCTCCTATTCCTGTCGGTCCGTATGAAAGAATCAAGTTCAGTTCACTTTTTGTAAGTTCACCTGCAAGCAGCGTCGGATACTCGGCATCCGCAACCTCCTTCACCGGCGGTTCGGTTTCCGGCGGCTCAGTCTCCGGTGCCTCAGTTTCCGGCATCGTTGTTTCCTCCGGCACCGTCTCTGTCATCGGCGTTTCTGCAATTTCATTGTTTTCGCCGTTTTCCGCAAGACTCTCTGCTGCGGCTTCCTGACGGTCCATGTACTCAAGTACAAAATGTGTCGTTGTCGCAGACACTCCGGCTACGGCTGCCACTGAAAGCACACCAATTGTAATCTTCCCGGCAATCGTATGAATGAAGCCGTGCTTTGAAGCCTTCACAGCACGGGCTGTACCGTGGGCTGCACCGTGAACTTTACTGCGTGCTGTGCCGTGAGTTGTGCTGCGTGCTGTGCCGTGGGCATATAAATTGGCACTTTCAAAAATTGTCTCCCGCTGCATATTTTTTACAGCCAATGCTGCCGCTGAAAATTCAGGCGACTTTCGTTCGCTGCGAAGAAGGAACAAAAGAAGTGGAAGCGGTGCAAAGCTGTAGAGCTGATAACCTTTCTTCTGTAACTCCTCTCCCTTTGATTTAATTGCCTTTCTTCCGTATAAAAGTCTTGATTTTACTGTATTTTCAGAAACACCGAATGCCTCTGCAATATCTTTGATGCTTTGTCCGTCAAAATGATACATCATAATACATAATCGCTGTTCGTCGGAAAGACTGTCAATCAACTCACGCACAAGAAGCTGGGTTTCCTTTTCTGTATAGCTGCGTTCCGGCTGATATTCTTTTCTGTCATCCTCAATATCAAATTCAAAAGCATCGCCATCCCCATTTTCTATATCCATCTGCGAAAATAATGTCGGACGCTTTTTTACAAGTGCGTTTTTTGCCGTATTTGCCACAATTCTTCCAAACCATGCCCGAAAATTTTCCGGTTCTTTAAGACTTGCAAGCGATTGCCATGCCTTCATATAAGAATCCTGTAAAACATCCATCGCGTCGTCTTCATTTTTCATATACTTTAATGCAATATAATACATATCGTGCTGTGTTGCCTCATAAAGCCACGCAAATCCACTGCCATCGCCTTGTAATGCGGTCATCACCGCCTGTCTGTAATCCATAGTTGTTCCTCTCTTTCCCTGTTCTCTCTTATTTTCTGCTTTTGTGTGTCTGTAAGCTTCATCTCTGAACATTCCTTTCGAAGAAGCCATACAAACAATTGCATAATTTTATTTTTCTTCAAAATACACCTCCAAAACATAAATGCTTTGTCATGCATAGATAATATGACATATATGATACGATTTATAAAAACAGAGGTGACTAATATGATTTCTTATGAACCATTTTGGCAGACACTCCGCCAAAAAAACATATCCACATATAAATTAATTTATGAATACGGTATTCTTCCTGACACGATTCAGCGTCTGAGAAGTCAAAAAACAATCACAACAAAAACAATCAATACCCTATGCACAGTCATACAATGTCAGGTCTCCGATATTTTAACCTTTATACCGGAGGATGATTGATATTTGCCCTATACACGTTATTTTACTCCGTCAAATCGAGCATATCAAGCAATTCACCCATAATTTCATTTTCAAGATATTCACCTACAGCTTCGCACCCGCTGTTTCTTGCAAGTGACAGCATTTCATCGACACCGTCAATCACCGGCAGCAGCAATCTCATCCGATTCTGCTCGCCGGTATTTTTCCATTCTGTAAGTACACGCTGCTGTTTTTCCTTTAAACAACTCACGGCCTGTTTTATCTCTCTGCACTGCGCATATATGTGACTGTCATCCTCTGTATTTTCACACTGACTGCCTGCTTTCTTATATATATTGCGTAATTGGTATAAAAGCATTCTTATCTCTTTTTCATATGGCAATGCCACTTCTTTCACATCCCTTCAACCGATGCGCCGCTGTTTTTATGTACACCGCCGATAACTCTTTTATTTTACCTGTTTAAAATTACCCTGTTCTTCTGTTTGGAGATAACATTACAATCCAGCATCACTTCTATAAAAAATGAAATCAAAATCACAATTGAGCCAATAAGAAATACATTAAAGCCTGTACCCTCGGACACATCGGTAAGTTTTCCGAACAGACTATAAATACCTATAGTCATGCACATAAAAAACACAATCATCACACCCTCAATGACATAAATCTTTGTAAGTCCACGGATATTTTTCGTAAGTGCATAATAAATCATCGCAATTAATACGATAATCCACGTCATACCGACGAATGCTGCCAGCGATATTGTATCCGTAAAAGAAGTGTCAAAGGTTCTATCTATATCTTTGCTTATACCAAGTATAATTTTCGAAGATTCTCCGGTCAAAACCGTTTTAAGAATACCAAACATTGATGTACTGTCCCCGAAGACCTTGCTCAACTGATTCCAAAGCTTGCCTAAAATACCTGCCAAATCATTGGATATGAACCAACCTGCAATACTCATGACAATTCCTGCCAACATTCCGAAGTTTCCTATATTATAAGGTACCCTGTATACCGGATGAGCCATTTCCCATTTCCGGCGTTTCTGTCTGCGACGCTGCTGCCACGTCTGCTGACCTGTTTGCTGTCCTGTCTGCCTTCCCGTCTCTACCGTTTTTACCATCTTCGGCATTTTGACCTGCTTCCCGTTTTTTGATAATGAAGCGGCACCTTCACCGCATTTCGGACAAAACTTTGCATTGTCCGGTATCTGTTCTCCACAAATTCTGCAAAACATTTTTAAATTCCTCCTTTTTTATAGTGCTTTTCTCATTTTTTCAAGCGTTCACTATATAGACAAGCGGTATTTTAAAAAAGTTTTATAAAAATCGAAAATTTTTTTAATTTTTTTAAAACCTTTTCAAAGCTTCACTTGTCTATATAGTGAAAACAAATAAAAACATACATTTTCCGTCAATTATTTAAAGGAGGTGAACGATATCACGCACCAATATCTTATTGAACACAGTCATTATATCATGTATAATGAAATTTAGGCAAAAAAATTGCGCAGACGGAATTATCTGTTATCTGAAATCGAGGCTGTCTTTTACAGCCGCTCTCAATTTAACAAAAAATTTTTTAATACAAAGGAGATTATATTTATGAAAAACTTCAAGAAAACTTTTACGACACTGACAATCACATGCATGATGGGCGCAATGCTTACCGGATGTTCAGGAAAAAATGGCATTGATAAAGATTTTGCCAATCAGGCTGTCAGCGCAGCCAATGAACAGCAGACAGGCGACCTGCCTCAGACAGAAACACCACAGAATCAACCTTCCCAGACACAAGAATCTCAGAATCAGCTGCCTGAAACACAAGAATCTCAGAATCAGCTGCCTCAGACAGAAGCACCTCAGACACAAGAGTTTTCTCAGATGCCTGAAACCGAACCTCAGCTTCCAAAAACACCGGAAACCGATTTCATTGCACCGGAAGATGTTGTTCCGGGTGAAAATATGAGCACTGCCGGCATGATGCCTTTAGAAACACGGATTTCAGGAACAATCCCTGTCGATTCTGTGTGGTACTCATTTACAACCGGCATCAATCCGGATGCCATCTATAAAATCATGGTAGAAAATACAACTTCAAAACAGGACTCCGCAACTATAGATATTTCGATTATTGACGAATTTGGAAGTAAACTCGGTGGACGTGAATTCATCTATAATGATGGCTCTATTTATACATGCAGTTTTGAAAACGCCGAACCAAATACAATGTATTACCTACAGATGACAACACGGTACGATGACGAATGTGATTACAACGTAATTATTAAAGTAAAAGAATAACAAACTGACATCACAAATACGAAAACAGGAGGAATTAATTATGTATTGTCCTAAATGCGGAACACAAATTAATAAAGGTGCTGCATTCTGTCCACAGTGCGGTACCCCGCAATCTTCTATAGATACCAAAACAAAGGCAACAAAAAATTCATTTGAAACCAATGAAGACTCAAGCAAAACTAAGTTTAATCCATATCCGCCACAAAACGAAAAAATTAAAAAACCTAAAAAACGCCGCAGATGGCTCAAATACTCAATGATTATCGTAATCAGCATGATTGTCGTTTTTTTTACCATATTGATTATTAGTGAAATTATTATGGAAAATGAGAGAAAAAAACAATTAACCCGATATGATTTTCCATCTAACGAGGAAAGTATTGAGCTTATCAAAGCAATTCAGGGAAAGTGGATTTATTATGAAAACACAGAATCTTCAGAATATGAAATTTCTGTCACTTTTAAAGGAAATAACCAATACTCTGAAACATCTGATTTGATTAGTACAATAAGCACAAGCAACTTTATAGAATTTGGCAAATTTGCAATTGATACCGAAAAAGATATGATATATCTAATCCCCGATAATTTCGATTACTTTGATCCTAATGAAGAACCACACACTATTATTTATGATTATAATAGCGATACCGATGAGTATAGCATTTTCTATAAAGGCTATAAATTAACTTACTATGGATAACTAAAAAAGGAATTTAATTATGTACTTTCCAATATGATGGCTCTATTTATACATACAGTTTTGAAAACGCCGAACCCAATACAATGTATTACCTACAGATGACAACACGGTACGATGACGAATGTGATTACAACGTAATTATTAAGGTAAAAGAATAACAAACTGATATCATAGATACAAAACAGGAGAAATTAATTATGTATTGTCCTAAATGCGGAACACAAATAAATGAAGGGGCAGCGTTCTGTCCACAGTGCGGTACGCCAATCAGCACACCATCACAGCCCCAAAAATCAGAGGCTCAGAATAAAAATTATCAAAATAATAAAAACACTTTTAATACAGTCAAAACTCATAAGAAAAAAAAGAAAGGTATTCTCATTGCCATCGTTGCCGTACTTCTTATCGCAGGCATAACCACTGCAACAGTCATACTGTGCCGAGGCAAAAGTTATGAAAAGGTCATTGAAGAATTTTTAGATGCAGGATTTACAAACGATGTAGAAAGTGTACTTAATTTAATGCCCGATGAATTTGTCTCCCAGCTGATGCAAGAATATGGCTATTCTCCATCAGAACGATATAAATTTATCCTTGAACTCAGCAACACCCCAAAAAATATTGTAAACACTCTTACTGACACATATGGAGAAAATTGGGACTATTCATATGAAATAGACACGGTCATTGATATTCCTGAACAAGAATTGCAAAAAGCTCTTCTAGACCTAAAAAGTCATTTTAGTTCTCAACTAAATTTTGATAATATCACCCATCTCAAAGGAGTATACTTTACAATCCATATCGAAAGTGAAAACGGCAATGAGTCAATGCCGATGGGATTATTACTAGGAAAAATCGATGGTTCATGGTATGTTTTGAAAGGGCTATAAAATTAAAAATCTGCAACAAATACGATATAAAACAATTACTGCATATTCCAAATATTATCAAAGCCGCTGTCAAAATCCCTGACAGCGGCTCTTTTATGTACTCTTATATTATTTCATAATTTTTCTGAATAATTCCACAAAATCTTCAACAGAAGCATCCTTTGGATTGCCCGGTGCACACGCATCTGCAGCTGCAGACTCTGCAAGGAAGCTTAAATCTTCCTCTTTCACAGCTTCAAGCTTTGAAGGAATACCGACATCTTCTGAGAGCTGACGTACTGCATCAATTGCAGCTTTTCTGTATTCATCAGCTGTCATATCGTCAACACCCTTAACACCCATAGCTCTTGCAATTTCACGATATTTCTCGCCCGTACATTCCTGATTGTATTCCATAACAATCGGAAGCATCATGGCACATGCAACACCATGTGGTGTATCATAAACAGCACCAAGTGTATGCGCCATAGAATGAGCGATGCCAAGCCCGACATTTGAAAATCCCATGCCTGCGATATACTGTCCGAGTGCCATACCTTCCCGACCCTCTTTTGTATTCTCAACAGCGCCTCTTAAAGACTTTGAAATGATTTCAATAGCTTTTAGATGGAACATATCTGTCATTTCCCATGCGCCTTTTGTCGTATAACCTTCAATCGCATGTGTCAGGGCATCCATACCTGTTGCAGCTGTCAGCCCCTTTGGCATTGATGCCATCATATCCGGGTCAACAATCGCAATGATTGGCATGTCATGCGGGTCAACACAGACAAATTTACGTTTTCTTTCAACATCTGTGATGACATAATTGATTGTTACCTCTGCAGCTGTACCTGCTGTTGTCGGCACTGCAATTATCGGCACACAAGGTTTTGTTGTCGGGGCAACGCCTTCAAGGCTTCTCACATCCTCAAATTCAGGATTTGCAATAATAATACCAATCGCTTTTGCTGTATCCATAGATGAACCGCCGCCGATAGCTACGATATAATCAGCACCTGATTTCTTAAATGCACTGACACCGCTCTGCACATTTTCAATCGTCGGATTTGCTTTAATATCAGAATAAATTTCATAGGAAAGACCTTCTCTGTCGAGAATATCTGTCACCTTTGCAGTCACCTTAAACTTAATTAAGTCAGGGTCAGAACATACAAAAGCCTTTTTAAAGCCGTGTGCCTTTGCCTCGTTGGCAATTTCTTCAATCGCACCTGAGCCGTGATAAGATGTTTCGTTAAGCATAATTCTGTTTGCCATAAATGAACCTCCTTTTCATATCGGCAGCTTCCTCTGCTGCCACCGTAAAATGATACTTTTATTTTAACACTTGCGAGATATAATTCAACTCTGAACTTTTGGTTTATCCATGCTGCGCATAAAGTAAGCACTTTGCAACATGTTCACAACTCAAAATTTAAGGCGCACAAAATTTTCTCTGTGCGCCCATCCAATCATCCAGTCCATGAATACTCTATTTTTATTTTACATCTTAATGATATACTTTTTCTGTCTCCAAAATTTCTTTAACCTTTTCCACCGGAAACCCTATAAGCTGTGCCACCTCATCCAAAGGTATATTGTTTTCTAGCATGCGGTTGATAATCAACTTCTGTCCCGCAATCTCAGCCTTATCCACTTTTTCCTGTGCCCATAATCTTAATCCTTCGCACATATTCTCGCCTCCTATATATTCTTGTCCTATCATCTTTTCTATATCAATCATCGTATCAATAAAGTACCATACTTCTTCTCCCGCCTTGGCGTCTTTATACTTTTGTATCGCCTCGTCTACACGGTTCTCAAAAACCGCCCGCGTAAAATCAAAGGCCATGGCAACATCCTTATTATGGAAAACGTACTCTCCGCTTTTTCTTACTTCTAAAAGATTCATGCTGTAATTACAGAATACCCCCGCCATCTCTTGTGGTATTTCTGTCATCATGCCTCTTAAATCCATTGGGCCATCCCATGGCATCTCACCGTAATAGACGGTCAAAGTAATTATCGGATGCAGCTTATCTTCTTTTTTCATCTTTGACAAAAATTCATCGGATATCTGAAATTTCCCGGTCTTTGCCGGAAGACTGCGGTATTCTTTCAAATAGCCCATGCCATCATAGAGCATGTGCCTAAGCGGCATCGCATAATGGATATGCTGTTGGGCTTCAACACCTAAAAGTACAAATGTTATACCGGCGGCGAATTTTTTTATCACATCCCGACGACGCTCAAGCCCTTCCGAATAACCGTCCATCTTAATTGTCCCTGAAACGTCCGTATCCATCTCCTGAAGTGACTCTGCAC
>CABUBX010000030.1 GCA_902489925.1 uncultured Lachnospiraceae bacterium
TGTATATAGATTCATATAATTATCTTTGGGTTACCGGTCAAAAATCAAATGAAGTTGTTTGCTTGAAGTTGTCTGAGAATAATAAAAAAATGTTATTTAAGCAGGCTATATTACTGCAGGGTGCTTCATGTATTGTCGAAATAGAAGGAGAGAAGAAAGAAGTATGGTAAGTTATGATTTGCTTCTGAAAAATGCTTCTATAATTGACTTGACACAAGATATGTCAGGTGAGTATGATATTGGTATTCGCTTAGGAAAAATAGAAGCAGTAAAGAAAAGTATTTCAGAAAAATATGCAAAACATGTTATTGACGTAAGTGGATATATGGTTGTTCCCGGATTAATTGATATGCATTGCCATATATATCCGAAATTTCCATATCCTGAAGATGGATTGAAAAACATTAATCCTGATGCCCATATGTTTCAAACGGGCGTTACAACATGTGTTGATGCAGGTAGCTGTGGAATCCGCGATTTTGAACAGTTTTATGAGGCTGTAATTAAAACATCGGCAGTGCGGGTGTTTTCGTTTATAAATATTGCCGATGGAGGAATGGTGGATTTATCATCAGAGCAGAATATAGAAGAATTTCATACGGCTGAAGTTGCTGAAATGGCGAAAAAGTACAAAGACCGTGTTGTTGGCATTAAGACAGCACATTATTGGGTCGGCAAAGCGGAGGATGAAAAGCATCCGATATGGAAATCTATTGACGAAGCATTAAGGGCTGGACAGCTTGCTAATATGCCGGTCATGGTTGATTTTCAGCCGTCGTATCCTGGAAGAACCTACGAAAAGCTTTTAAGTAAACTTAGAGCGGGTGATATACATACGCATATGTATGCACAGCAATTTCCGGTGTTGAATGAACATGGAGAAGTGAATGCATATTTAAAAAGAGCACAGGAAAAAGGTATTATATTTGATTTGGGGCATGGTGCGGGAAGCTTTTGGTTTAGAAATGCGGTACCGGCTTTTGAACAACAGTTTTGTCCAAATACAATTTCAACAGATTTATATTTGGATAATGTGGCAGGACCTTCATTAAATCTTCTTCATGTCATGTCAAAATATTTGAACATGGGAATGCCGGTTTGTGATATCATTGACAGAGTGACAAGACAACCGGCAAAAGTTATCGGGCATACAGAGCTGGGAAGCTTAAAAGAGGGAGAATGTGCAGATATTGCAGTGCTTAATATTGTTGAGGGACCGTATAATTTTTCAGATTCAGGAAATGCGAAGCTGTGTGGAAATAAGCGTTTCGAGAATATGATGACCATAAGAAACGGTAAAATAGTGTATAATCCATATGCTTTAGGACTGGAAGTATGGGAAAAGGCGCCAAAGGAATATTGGGAGGCACCGGGAGTTATTCGTTTTTAAGGCTATTATGGGACATTCGTGATGAATGTCTCTTTTTGAATTGGAGAAAATATTGATGGGATTGATATATAGAATTAAAAGAAAATACAAAGGTATGGGAATTGCAAAAAAAATATTTTTGATGCTTATTTTGGTATCGGTTATTCCGATTGCGACAATTTTTGTAATGACATACCATATTACAACAAAAGAGATTGGAAGCCAGATTAACAGTTTAGCTGATGCGAATTTACAACAGGCAGTAAGTAATGTGGATAATTTTTTTAGTGAATATAATAAAATTATTACAAGCGTGTATACAGATGAAGCTTACGTGAAATATTTGAATCCTATCAATGAATGGAATTTAAAGGAATACTATTACGCTAAAAACCAATTGATTCAGAGGCTTCAGACAATTGCTTACAATAATCGAAATATTTTGGGGGCAGCGATTGTCGGAAAAAATAGTGAGACGGTGTTCTTTGATAAGCTGAGTTATTCGGTAGAGGAAAGCTATTGCTTTGATAATAAAAATATGAGATTCAATTCTTTGTATCAATCGGCTATGGAACAGCGGGAAAATGTTTATGAAAGTCGGATTTTAGAAAATGAAACAAAAGATGTAAAGAAGAATTGTATTTATATTGCGCATCAGCTTGTTGATTTTAATAATATTAAAAAAGGTCCGGTCGGCTGCTTGATATTGTGTATTGATGAAGAAGCTTTAAATGCTCTATATGGTGCTGATGAGCAGTATTCAGGAGATACTTTTATGGTTTCTGGCAATGGAAAAGTTATTTCTCATAATAATAAGGCTTTGATTGGTACAACAGTATTCGAAAATACCCAAGGAAATATAGAGACTGTTCAAATAGAGGGATATATAGAAAATTATTTGAACGAAGACAAAAAATCAGATAAACATCATATTGTGAATGTAAAACAAACAAGTATTGAAGATTTTTATATTGTCAATGTTAGAGAAAAAAATAAAGTTATGCAAAAGATTACATATATCAATACACTTATTTGTCTGATAGGGATTATTACGGGCATTGTCTGCCTGATTATTACACTGACTTTTTATCGTCAAATTCAAAAGTCAGTGACAAAAATTATTTCAGGGATGGAGTCTGTTAATGAAGATAATTATGATGTACATATTTGTGTTGACGGAGAGGATGAATTTAATTTAATAGCCCGACATTTTAATGATATGGTACTTCAAATAAAAAATTCAAAGCAGCAGAAGGAAAAGGCTCTATTGAGAGAAAAAAATGCGGAAATAAGAGCGTTGGAAGCACAGATTAATCCTCATTTTATATATAATACGCTCGATGCAATAAATTGGGTTGCCATATCTCATGAAGAATATTCGATTAGTAAAATGTTAAATAGTCTGGCGGTAATATTAAGGTACAATATTAGCAACAGTAATGAAATTGTTTCCTTGAGAGAAGAAATTACATATCTGAAAAAATATATTTTTCTCCAACAGCAAAGATTTGATTATTCGTTTTTATGTAGAATTGATATGAAAGAAGAATTGTACGATTGCAAGATTCATAAGCTGATGATACAGCCCGTTATAGAAAATTCTATTATTCATGGATTCCCAGGAACAACGGGAAATGATGAAATATTGATTGAAATTAGCAGGGAGAATGAATCGGAACTTTTGATAAAAGTGACGGATAATGGAAAAGGAATGAATGAAAATATATTAAAACAATTAAATGAATTTGATATAGAATCTGACAATAAGGGAAAAAGTATCGGTTTAAGAAATGTAATTATGCGGCTGAAGCTTTATTATGGAGAAAAAGGAAACTTGTGTGTTCAGTCAAAAGAAGGAAAGACAGTTGTTTTAATTAAAATGCCATGTGAGTAGGTGATAATATGAGAATTATAATCGTGGAAGATGAACCGGTAATTAGAGAGGGACTTGTATCTGTAATTGAAAAGTTTACAAAGTATGAGGTTGTTTGTAAAACAAAGGATGGCATTGAAGGGATGCGACAAATTAAAAAGTTGCATCCAGATCTTGTCATTGCGGATATTAGAATGCCTAATATGAGTGGCTTGGAGATGATTGAAAGGCTTCGCAATGATGGCGGTGAATTTGCCGTAATTCTTTTAACGGGTTATTCGGATTTTGAATATGCGAGAAAGGCGGTTCAATTAAATGTGACAGAATATTTGCTTAAACCGTTGGAAGTTGAAAGCTTAATTGCTGCATTGGAGAAAGCGGAAAATTCTCTTGAAAAAACAAAAGCTAATAAAGTGACATGTGAACAGCTTGTGTGGAGTATTTTAAATTCTGAAAAAGAGAAGCGCGATATATTTGTAAATCAATTGTCGAATATGCTTCATGTGAATCATAGAGTTGAAAACTCGTTGTTTATGATTCAGTCTGCGAGTATAGATTTGGAAACAAACAGTGAGATAAGAAATACGCTCAATATGCTTATGGATTCTTTTTGTATTCAAAATTATTATGTGATACCACTTATAAAAAATTCGGATATCCTGGTAATGATTTTATATACAGAAAATAACCATCATATGAAGTCGATATTTGAAAATATTATACTTAAAGAATTAAATAAGCAAACACCATGTATTTGTAGTTTTGATACAATACAGGGGTTGGAAAATTTTTCTGAAAAGATAGATGGCTTAAGAGAAATGTTGACATATTCGTTGCTTATGGATTTAGGAAAGGTGATTGATAAAACGTCTGTCGGAACATTACGGTTAAAAGACATAGACTATCCGGAAATATTGGAAAAAAATATGAGACGGGAAATACGAAACGGAAACTGGGAAAAAATAGAAAAGCTTGGAGATAAATTTGAAGAAACCGTTATTAATGCAAATATGAATCCAAAATTGATTAAAGAATATACTTCAAGATTCACAAACATGATTTATGAAAGTGTTAATGAATGGACGGATGATGAACAAATGATTTATCATTTTTTATCCGAAAATATTATGACATGTAAAACAAGAGAAAGTTTGTCTTATCAGTTATGGAAAATGATAGCATATTTGAAAAAATTAGATGATAAAAATGAAACAACAGAGAATGCTTTGATTTTAAGAGTTATAAATTATGTGCGAAACCATTACAATGAAGAAATTACATTAACAGATATGGCTGATATGATAGAAATAACACCGGAATATCTAAGTAGATTATTTAATCAGGAAATGAAAATTAACTTTAATTCTTTTGTGAAAAATTTCAGAATTAGTATGGCGAAACGACTGTTGATGAATACAAATTATCAAATCGCGGAAGTTGCTGAGAAAACAGGATTTCATGATTCCAAGTATTTTAATAAGGTTTTTAAATCAGTTTGCGGTTTGACGCCATCGGAATATAAAAAGGAAATGAAGATATGAAAATAGAAAAGTATTTGTATGTGTTTTTGGGAATTATTGTCTTGATTTTGGCTTCTGTATGGGTTAGAGAATCTGTCCATGTTGAAAATCAGACGATAAAAAATCCAGAAGAAAAAGTAAAGGTTGTCGCAACATATGAGCAGATAAATCAGCAAAAAACGATAAAGAAGCTTATTGAAAAATATAATGAGGAAGCAGAAGTAGAGGCGGAAATTATCTTTATGTCAGAGGAAGAACTAAAAAATGTTATATTTGCCGGGGAGGGTAAGGATGGAAAGTCTAAGGTTGATATGATTATATGTAACAGCGTATTAATTCCCAGTCTTATAGATTTAAATATTTTGCAGGATATTTCCGGTTATGTAACAACAGAGGTTAAAGAGCGTTTCTGCGATAATATATGGAGTAATAATATGAGTGATGGAAAGTATTATAGTATTCCGTTTACTTCAGACCCGTATGTATTGTATTACAATTCGTTTTTAATGGATAAATTAAGTTTAAAAATACCCGAAACATGGGAGGACTATGAGAAGAACGTACAAAAGATTAGTGATTTAGGAAGCTCTTATTTTGGATTTGCGGCAAAAGAAGCGGAGGATTTGACAATACTTTATTTACATTGGCTGGCAACGACGGGGGCAAGCATTAGAGAGACGAATAGCGACTATGGAATGCATGTCCTTGATATGCTTGTGGATATTAAAGAGAGAGCACTTATATCACCGAATATTATTAATTGGAACAAACACGATTTGACAAGGGCATTTTCGGACGGGAGAGTTTTTATGATGATTAATACTCTAAGCATGACGTCTGTTTTAGAAAAAACAGGGCATTTTCCATATAATATTAAGGAAATTCCATACGATAGGAAAAAGGCTTTTATTTATCATGGTGAGACGTTATGTATATGCTCAAAAGAAAAGTATAACGCGACCGTAAAACTTATGGATTTTATGTTGAAAGAGGAAAATTTAGATACAATTTGCAAAGAATTTCAGACGTTGCCGGTAGTAAAGTCGGGTAAGTACCATGGAAATTTGCTTGAAGATGATTTAAAAGTACAGATGCTAAATTATGCTGTGTGTTTAAACTCGTTTAGCTCATGGCCGAGAATATCGGAGGCTGTTTGGGATGAAGTTTATCATATCTTGATTAGTAATGAGGAGGTTTCGGTGAAAAAAAGTGCCAATAGTCTTTCTGACAAAATAAGAACAGCAATTATTGAACAATAATTAAAAATAGCGAAACGGCTGTGGCCGGCTTCGCTATTTTTTTAAGAAAAGATGTCGGGAAAAAATAAAGTCTTGTATCAAATTTGTACTACTTTTATAAGAAAATAGAATATGGATATAATACAAAAGCTGATATGATTGTATTATCAAAAAGGAGGAGAAAGTACAATGAAAAAAATGAAAAAATGGATGGCATGCTTTTTAGCAGCATCGATGGCTCTTTCAGCAGCGGCATGTGGCAAGGGTGATGAATCTAAGGAACAAACAGTAAGTGAGTCGAGCGGACAGAGTGGGGAGACAACAGAAAAAACTACAATTACAGTAACATTTAGAGATGACGGACAATTGGAGAAAAATGTATTGTATATGTGGCTGACAGAAGCTTATGAGTCTTATCCTAAAAAGGATGAGGTTGAGCTTAAACTGGCACCATTGACGGTTTCTGCCGGTGATTACTTTGCAAAAGTAGCCTTGTCTTTACAATCTGAAGATACGGCACCGGATTTGATTGCAGAGGATACGTTCCAACTTGGCACTGACGTGAATGCAGGATTTTTAGAACCGTTGGATGAGTATTTAGTTGATTATGAAGACTGGAATAATGGCTCTTATTATGAAAAATTAAAGGCCGGATGTACAGCACCGGATGGAAAAGTATATGCGATTCCGTATAATACGGATGTAAGAGGCTTATGGTACAATAAAGAAATTTTTAAAAAGGCAGGTCTTCCGGAAGAATGGCAGCCTAAAACATGGAATGATATTTTAGATGCATGCAAGGCAATTAAAGAAAATGTTCCTGATGTTGTTCCGTTTTGGTGTAATTCAGGTGTTGCTACAGGAGAGGCAACATCAATGGAAACATATCAGATGCTGTATAATGGTACAGGAGAAAAACTGCTTGATGAGGATGGAAAATGGGTTGTCAAGAGTAAAGGGATTTTAGATACACTTGGATTTTTGAGTGATGTTTATTCCAATGGTTATGGACCTTCATTATCCAAGGTTCTTAATGGACAGGCCGGGGTTACAGCGTCTCAGGAATATATGCCGCAAGGTAAACTTGGTATTCTGATTGATGGTAACTGGCTTCCGATGTTTTATAATGAATCAGGTCCGGTTCCTTGGCCGGAGTATGTTGACACTTTAGGTTTTGCGGCAATGCCTACCCAGAATGGTGATGAACCCGGAACAGTAACTATGTCCGGCGGTTGGGGATGGGCAATTCCTTCAAAATCCGATGCAAAGGATGCGACATTTGATTTTATTAAGCATATGATGAGCGAGGAAGTTTATACAAAAGCTCTTGTCAGAATGAATTGTATTACAACAAGAACAGATACTGCTGAAAGAAGCGAATATACAGATTTACCATTTATGGCAGAGGCAGCTGATATGCTCAATGGAACAAATTTCAGACCATTAAATGAAAAATATCCTTCTGTTTCTACATGTATCCAGTCAATGGTTGAGTCAGTAGTCTCAGGAACAAAGCCTGAAGAAGCAATGGCTCAATATGCAGTTGATGTAGAGAGAATTGTTGGAAGCGAAAATGTGGTAGAGAAATAATGAGACAGGGGCATTTGTTAGAAAAAAGCAAATGCCCTTATTTAGTTAGAGAAGTATGGAGATGAAAGTGTGAATAGTAAAAATAAAATTAAAATATTAATAGGAGATTTAAAAAAATCGGTATTGCTTTTGCCGGCACTCATTGTATTAATGATATTTTTTGTGACACCTATATTATTAACAATATATTATTCATTTACAAATTTAGCTTTGTCGGGTTCGGGTGTGCTAAATTTTAAGTTTGTTAATTTTGAAAACTATATTCGGGTATTTAAAGACCCTGCGGCAATTGTGAGTATCAAGAATACAATTATTTTTTTAGTAGGATGTTTAATAGGGCAAAGTGTTCTAGGCTTTATACTTGCATATTTTATGAGAGAAAAAGCCGCATGGTTTAGAAGGATTGTAGGTACAATTGTTTTAGCAGGATGGATTATGCCGGAAATTGTAGTTGCGATGTGCTGCAGTAATTTTTTTAGTGATGGTGGTACTTTAAATAGTATTTTGGAAATTTTTCATATTGAACCGATAGAATGGTTGTATCGATTTCCGATGCTGACAGTTATTTTAGCAAATGTGTGGCATGGAACAGCCTTTTCCATGATGAATTTTCAATCTGCTCTGGATAGTGTGTCCGGTGACATAGAAGAAGCTGCGAGAGTTGATGGTGCGAATAGAAGACAGTGTTTATTTAGAATTATTATACCATGTATTAAAGATACAATTGCGACAAATACAATGTTAAATACTTTATCGACATTAGGATTGTTTGGATTGATTTATGCGATGACAGGCGGAGGTCCGGGAACATCTACGACAACATTACCAATTTACATGTATAAGCAGGCATTTAATAGTTATCAATTAGGTTATGGTACTGCAATTTCAATGATTATATTATTGGTAGGCATTATTTGCAGCATTGCTTATACAAAACTTTTGAATCCAAAGAAGTAGGAGAGAAAAAATATGAAAACAAGGAGAGTAAATACAATTCAATATGCAGTGTTGGTTGTTTTGGCGCTTATTTTTCTTTTGCCGTTATTATGGGTGATTGTAGCATCAGTAAGCCCGAATGCAGGGCAATCACTGCAATGGCCTGAAAGTTTAACTTTTAAAAATTACATTGATATATTAAGCGATAATGCAAATATCAGAGGATTTGCAATCGGTATTTTTATTTCGGTTATCCAGTCGTTTATTGTAGTTGTTTTAGCCGGATTGGCTGCATATCCACTGTCGCGACATGAGTTATGTTTTAAAAAGGGACTTTTATATGTCATTTTGTTTATGACAGCATTGCCAATGACAGCTGTCATTGTTCCGGTGTATCGAATGTTTTTAAACATGAAGCTCTACGATACCATCGGGGGTGTTATTCTGTTTTTGACAGCATCCTCTTTACCGTATGGTATTTGGCTGATGCATAATTTTATGAAAACAATACCCGTTGAGCTGGAAGAAGCTGCAAGAGTTGATGGGGCAACAACATTTCAGGTTATTCGCAAAATTATTGCACCGTTAATGTTTCCGGGAATATGTGTTGTATTCATCTTTACATTTTCAGGAAGCTGGGGCAACTTCTTTATACCATATATTTTGCTGAATACTCTAGAAAATATGCCTGCTTCCGTAAAATTATATCAATTTTTCGGCAGTCATGGATTGATTATGTACGGACAGCTTGCAGCGTATTCGGTATTATATTCACTTCCTTCGATATTGTTATACATGCTGTCACAAAAATATATGTCTAAAGGATTTAATTTATCAGGTGCTGCAAAGGGGTAATCACAGATGGAAATGGAGTTTATTAAAGAAAGAATTAGTAAGTTAATATTAGATTTAAAAGATTTAGTGTATGAAGATGAAAAAGAAATCAGACATTATAAGATACTGAAAACAGATGAAAAAATAGAAAATTTTTCTGAGACAGAAACAGAAAAATGGGAAGATTTTGACTGTCGTCAGATTTGGGGAGGACATCGGGAATATTATTTGTTTGAAACGAATATCGAAATTCCTAAAGCATTTGAAGGAAAGACCGTTGTCTATGAAATTACAACAGGCAAAGAAGGAGAATGGGATGCAACGAACCCACAATTTTCTTTATATATAAATGGGAAAATGATACAGGGGATGGATGTTAATCATAGAGAGGTTGTTCTTACAGAATGTGCTAAGTATGGTGAAAGATTTAGAATTTTATTAGCTGCATTTACCGGAGACCAAAACTTCAGCCTCTTACTTAGAAGTAAAATTAAAATATTAAATCGGGAAATTGAAAAATATTACTACGATTGTGAAGTGCCATATCAAGTGATGAGAATGTTGGAAAAAGATTCTCCGGCATATTTAAAGATTATTACTAATTTGAATGAGTCACTCAATTTGTTGGATTTAAGAAGAATATATTCAAGAGAATTTTTTCAGTCACTGAAAAAAGCTCAGGAATATTTAACGGTTAATTTTTATGAAAAAGAATGTGGTGATGAGGATGCAAAGGTTTATTGTGTCGGTCATACACATATTGATGTTGCATGGCTTTGGACATTAGCTGTGACAAAAGATAAGGCAGTCAGAAGTTTTTCAACAGTGCTTCAGCTGATGAAAGAATATCCTGAATATATATTTATGTCCAGTCAGCCGCAATTATATAAATATGTTAAAGAAAATGCACCGGAGGTATACAACGAACTCAAGAAGATGGTAAAAGAAGGAAGATGGGAACCTGAAGGCGGTATGTTTTTAGAAGCAGATTGTAACATCGCATCGGGAGAAGCTTTAGTACGTCAGTTTTTGGTTGGACAAAGATTTTTTGAAGACGAATTTGGAAAGCGCAGTAAAATTCTTTGGCTTCCGGATGTTTTTGGATATTCTGCGGCACTTCCTCAAATTATGAAAAAAAGTGGCATTGAATACTTTATGACAACAAAAATCAGCTGGAATGAAACAAATAAAATGCCATATGACACATTTCTTTGGGAGGGGATTGATGGAACGGAGGTTTTGACCCATTTTATTCCTTCGCGAGATTATAAAAGAGCGGCTGTTGAAGGCGGCTTTGAAACAGAGTTTTTTACGACTTACAACGGCATCTTAAATCCGTCCCAGATTAAAGGCGGATGGGAGAGGTATAGTCAGAAATATCTAAATAGCGAGGTTCTTATGTCGTTCGGATATGGTGATGGCGGCGGAGGCCCTACAAAAGAAATGTTGGAAAACTATAAACGTCTTAATAAGGGGATTCCAGGGTGCCCTAAAGCTGTAATGAGTACGGCGGGAGATTTTTTTGAACTTTTATCAGAGAAGGTCAAGAATCATAAGTATTTGCCTAAATGGGTCGGTGAGCTTTATTTAGAATATCACCGAGGAACATATACTTCTATGGCAAGAAATAAACGTTTTAACAGAAAAGCAGAATTTTTACTGGAAAATAGTGAGTTATATTCTGTGTTAGATGATTTGCTTTTAAATGGACAGTATCCGGAAAAACAGCTTTGTGATGCCTGGGAAATCGTTCTTAGAAATCAATTTCATGATATTCTTCCGGGTTCATCAATTAAAGAAGTTTATGAAGATTCAGATAAAGAATATGCCAATGTCTTTGAGATAGGAAATGCGTGTAGGACAAATGCTTTGAAGCATATTGCCGATAACATTGATGCTGATAGGGGAAATATTGTTGTGTTTAATCCTGGCATTTCTGATAATGTAAATCAGCTGATTAGTGTAAAGCTTAATAATTTTATAGAAAATCCGGTGCTTTTTGCTGGTGAAAGAACATTGTACGGACAATGCAACGAAAATAACGAACTGATTTTTGTTGATAATGGTTTGCCTATTAAGGGATATAAGACATATGCCATTGAAGCGGGAGATTGCAGTGCAAATCTAAATGAGATAATCATGACAAAAGATTGCATTGAAAACAGATATTTTTCAATTAAGATAAATTCAAAGGGGCAATTCACAAGTATTTATGACAAGACAAATCAAAGAGAAATATTGAAGAAAGATTCTTTGGGAAATGTTTTGATGACTTATGAAGACCGACCGCATAATTATGATGCATGGGATATTAATAATTATTATGTTGAAAAATCATGGATGATTGATGATGATTGTGAAATAACAATAGAAGAAAATGGTCCAGTGAGAGGTGTTATTTCCTTAAAGCATACTTATCTTGACTCAACGATTATACAAAAAGTTATTTTGTATAATGATATTGATAGAATTGATATTCAAAATACAATTGATTGGAAAGAACGTCAAATTTTACTGAAAAATATTTATCCGCTAGATGTGCATACAAATGAAGCGACCTTTGATATTCAGTATGGGAATGTAAAACGCCCGACACATAAGAACACATCATGGGATAAAGCACGCTTTGAAGTGTGTGTACATAAATGGTTAGATGTTGCTGAAAGTGATTATGGTGTAAGCTTTATTAATGACTGTAAATACGGATGTAATGTCGATGGTACAACAGTCGGATTAACGATGTTAAAATCTGCAGTATTTCCAAATCCTGAGGCAGATAGGGAAATTCATCAATTTACATATGCAATTTATCCGCATAAGGGTGAATGGAAAGAGGCTTCAACAGTAGAATATGCGTATGCTTTAAACAATGAAACATCAGCTGTTGTAAAAACAATTGTTGGCGGCACATTGCCAAAACAATATAGAATGTTTAGTGTTTCAGAGAAAAATATTGTGGCAGAAGTTGTAAAGAAAGCAGAGAAGTCTGGTGATACGGTGATTCGATTATTTGAAAGTCACAATAAGAGAACAAAGGTACGTATGACATTCGCACATCCTGTAGATAAGATTTCGGAATGTAATTTGCTGGAGGAGGAAATTTGTGAAATAGCATCTTTTAAGGATGGTTATGAGATTGAATTTCAGCCTTATGAAATTAAAACATTAAAAATTCAGTGGAGTAAAAATAGTATTGAGGTGTCTAAATGATTAAGCAGATTTTAAACGGAAAATGGCTATTTAAAGAATCCAAACAGGAACAATGGTATGAAGCGACAGTGCCGGGCACAGTATATACAGATTTGCTTAATAATCATTTGATGGAAAATCCATATTGGAAGGATAATGAGCAAGCAGCCTTAAAGCTAATGGAAAAAGATTATATTTACGTCAAAAAATTTGATATATCAGAGGAAATGGCTCTGTGCAACAGAATATTGTTGCATTTTGACGGAATTGACACAGCTGCTAAGATTATTTTAAATGGTCAAAAATTGGCGCATGTGGATAACATGCACAGAGTGTGGGAATTTGATGTAAAGGATTATTTGAAGCAATCGGAAAATGAGTTAAAAATCATTTTGGAGTCATCCCTTCGGTATTGTGAAGAAGCGTTTGCAAAATGCCAAACGTTAGGTTCGGAGGATGCAATTGATGGTTTTGTCCATATGAGAAAAGCACACTGTATGTTTGGATGGGATTGGGGCGCTCATTTGCCGGATGCCGGTATCTTTAGAAATGTCAGTTTGATGGGAATAGCTGAGGGAAGAATAAATGATATCTACATCCGCCAAAAACATTTTTCAGATTATGTCGAATTGAAATTTGAGGTGAATACAGATGTAAAAGACGGTATTACATCCGCATGGGAGATTGAAATTACAGACCCCGACGGAAGAAAAAAGCAATATACAGATTCAGTAACATGTATTAACATAGAAAATCCACAGTTGTGGTGGCCGCATGGATACGGGCAGCAAAAGCTGTATACAATTGAAGTGCAGTTAAAGGCTGGGGACGAAGTGGTTGACACATGGAAGCGGCGCATTGGTTTAAGAACACTTACGGTATGTACAGAAAAAGACCAGTGGGGAAATGTGTTTGCACATGAAGTTAATGGCGTGAAGATTTTTGCGATGGGTGCGGATTATATTCCGGAAGACCATATTTTGGGATTTACTTCGCCCCAGAGGACAAGAAGGCTAATTGAAGACTGCCTTTTTGCTAATTTCAATACAATCAGAGTGTGGGGCGGAGGCTATTATCCGGAAGATTGGTTTTATGATTTATGCGATGAATATGGAATTATTGTATGGCAGGATTTCATGTTTGCGTGCGCTGTATATGAATTAACATCGGAATTTGAGAAAAATATTACACAAGAGTTTATTGATAATATTAAACGTCTGAGGCACCACGCGTCGTTAGGGTTATGGTGCGGCAATAATGAAATGGAAATGTTCGTTGCACAGAGAAATCGCTGGGTAAAAAAAGAAACAGAAATCAGAGACTATTTAATTATGTATGAGAGGATTATTCCGAAAATTTTAAGTCAATATGACCCTGAAACATTCTATTGGCCGGCAAGTCCTTCATCAGGCGGCAGCTTTGATGAGCCTAACAGTGCCAATCGCGGCGATGTTCATTTTTGGGATGTATGGCATAAAAATAGTCCATTTACAGAATATCGAAAATATTATTTTAGATATTTGTCAGAATTTGGTTTTCAGTCATTCCCATCGCTTGAAACAATTAAAGAATTTACAGATGAGCCGTCGGATTTCAATCCTTTTTCGTATGTCATGGAAAAACACCAGCGTAATTATGGCGCTAATGGAAAAATTTTGAACTATATGCAGCAAATGTTTTTATACCCAACAAAATTTGATACATTTATCTATGCATCTCAACTGCTACAGGCGGAAGCGATTAAGTATGGCGTAGAGCATTTTAGGCGCAATCGGGGCAGGTGTATGGGGGCGATATATTGGCAGCTTAATGATTGTTGGCCGGTGATTTCCTGGTCATCTGTGGATTACTGTGGAAGATACAAAGCACTTCATTATTATGCAAGACGATTTTTTGCACCTGTAATGATTAGTTGTGAAGAATCAGGGATGATGTCAAACCATGCAAATATGAATCGTCAGCATTTTGAATTTGAGAAGTCATTTAAGCTAAATGTAACGAATGAGACATTAAATGATGAGATGGTAACAGTTGAGTGGGAAATACGTAATGCAAAAGCATCTGTATTGGAGAGACATTCATGCGTACTTCAAATTCCGGCGCTTTCATCAAAATGGCTGGAGAAAATTCAGGTTTCCCAAATCAATATCTGGAATGAATATGTTAGCTACCGGGCGATTAAGGACGGTGTTGAATTATCTTCAGGAACTGTGATTTTTTCGTATCCTAAATATTTTAAGTATGAAAATCCTAAGCTGGAGTACACTGTGAGCGAGAATAAAATTATTATTCGGGCGGATTCGTATGCTAAGAGTGTATATATCACAAATGTGGACGATACGCTTGTGCTTACGGATAATTATTTTGATATGAATGGCGGAGAGAAAATTGTAGAAATTATAGAAGGAAACACAGAAGACCTTAGAATAAGGAGTGTATATGATATTAGATGATTGTTTGGAAAAAACGCATGAGTCATTAGTAAAAAAAATATATGAGAATGCCGTGATGCCGGTTGTTGTTGCATCGGATGCAGATGAGGCGTTATTTGTGGCTAACGCTATAAGTAATGCAGGAATTAAATGTATTGAGATTACATATCGTACATCGGCAGCTACAGAGGCAATAAAATTGATTAAAAAAGAAATTCCGGATATGTGTGTCGGCGCAGGAACGATTCGCTGCATTGCACAGCTAAAAGAAGCTGTAAATGCCGGTGCAGAGTATATTATTACGCCGGGTTATAATGAAGCGGTAGTGGCGTATTGTGTGAAAAATGGGATATTTATTATCCCTGGATGCATGGATACAGCTTCGATAGAAAAGGCTGTAAGTCAGGGACTGCATATTTTGAAATTTTTTCCTGCAGAGTATGTCGGCGGAACGAAAATGCTCAAAGCTTTGCGCGGACCATACAGTGATGTTAAATTTATGCCAACGGGCGGCATTAATGAAAAAAATATTGAGTCGTATTTAGGATTAGATAATGTGATTGCCTGTGGCGGAAGCTGGATGGTTTCGGAAAAATTGATTAAAAACAAAGCGTATAATGAAATTGAAAAATTAAGCCGAGAGGCTTTATGCATGTGTAAAGCGGTAAGACTGAGGAAAAAGAAATGATAAAAAGAAAGACTCTATGCATTGGAGAGCCGATAGGGGTGTTCGTTCCTAAGGACTATGAATTGTGCGAAAATTATATGTTAAAAGCAGCAGGGGCGGAACTCAATGTCGCGATAGGTATGTCGCGTTTGGGAGAGGATGTAGACTATTTTACCCATTTGGGGAATGACCCTGTTGGAAAACTTGTAAAAAAAATACTGTGTGACAATAAAATCGGTTCAAGTGGAATTGTTATATCAGATGAATTTCAGACAGGTGTTATGATGAAGACGAAGGTGAAGACAGGAGACCCTGAAATTTTTTACTACAGAAATAATTCTGCGGCGTCACACATCAGTAAAAAGGATATACAAAATATAAAATTGCAGCAATATCAGGCCGTGCACATTACAGGGATTTTTCCGGCGCTTTCGCCAGAGACCTATGAGACGGCAGAAGAAATTATAAGATTGGCTAAAGCGTATGGTTTACAAGTATCCTTTGACCCAAATATTCGGATTGCTCTCTGGAAAAATCAAGATGAACTTAAGAAAAAAATAAATCGTTTAGCTAGTCTAAGTGATATATTTCTGCCGGGAATGCATGAACTGAAAATTTTGACAGGTGTGGACGATATAGAAAAAAATGCTGAATTTTATATAGAAGCAGGTGTTAAAAATGTGTTTGTAAAGCTTGGCGCATCAGGTGCATACTATACAAATGGGCAAGAGTGTGGATATGCTCATGGATTTAAGGTGGAAAATATTATTGATACGGTTGGTGCAGGCGATGGGTTTGCGGCTGGTGTACTTACAGCCTTGAATCGTGGCTTTGGCCTTAAAGATGCGGCTGTTATAGGGAACGCTATTGGTGCTATGCAGTTACAAAGTGAAGGGGATAATGATAACCTGCCAAACGCAGATGCTTTGAATTTGTTTTTAAATAAGAAAGGCTCAAATGTCAGATTGTAAATCATGAGCAAGCAGTTTTATACTGTGGGTATAATTTGAATTATGTAAATTGAAAAGATGGGGATTGCCATAAAACTGAACTGCTCCCCGTCAAGTAGACAATTGAAAAAATATAAATTTTTCCTGCCAGTAGAAATTTATCTGCTGGCAGTTTTTATGCAACTTGCAAGTAAATTTCGTGTTTTTCCATTGGTGTTAAAATTCCGAGATTCCTTTG
>CABUBX010000031.1 GCA_902489925.1 uncultured Lachnospiraceae bacterium
TGTTACTTGGTTTTTGTTCTTGAAAAATTCTCATTAGAATCTTTCGGGATTGTCTCATTATTCAGTTATCAATGTTCAAAGTCTTTTGCAGATGGTTTGGTAACCAACGGAGAAGGAGGGATTTGAACCCTCGCGCCGCTATTAACGACCTACTCCCTTTCCAGGGGAGCCCCTTCAGCCTCTTGGGTACTTCTCCAAGCAAACTGACTTTTTTGTTATGAAGTTCGCAGATTTCTCTGCTAACGGAGAAGGTGGGATTCGAACCCACGGCCCCTTTCGGAGTCACTGGTTTTCAAGACCAGCTCCTTAAACCGCTCGGACACCTCTCCACAAGTGCTTTACCATTATATTACATCTTTTATGGTTTGTCAACACTTTTTTTATTTTTTCTTGTTCGTTTTTTCGCAGTATCTTGTGCCGCTCACGAACAATTGATATCTTACCATCTCATTCACCAAATGTCAACGGTTTTTTTGAAATTTTTTGAATTTTTTCTTCTTTTCTATATATTGTTGCAATTCCCGTATTCTGCCACAAAATGTTGAATGACTATCATATCCTCCGGCGTTGTCACTTTGATATTTCGATAATCACCTTCGACAAGATATACCGGCTGCTTTGTAAATGTTTCCACAACCATGGCATCATCTGTAATCACGCAGGAAGCTTCACTGCCCATAAAGGTCTCGTAAGCTGTTTTAATTAGCGTATATTCAAAGGTCTGCGGTGTCTGCACAAGCCATACCACTGCTCTGTCCGGTGTCTGCTCAACAATGCCGTCACGGCTGCTGATTTTTACCGTATCCTTCGACGGTACAGCCGTAATGCAGGCGCGGCGGCAGCGTACAGCTTCTATATTATGCGCTATAATCTCCTGCGTTACCATCGGGCGGGCGCCATCATGAATCAAAACATACTTTGCCCCCTCTAAGGCACACAACCCATTATACACCGAGTGATAACGTTCCTTTCCGCCCGGCACAATATGCTTCACCTTTTTTAACCCATACTGTTCTACAATCTGATGACGGCAGTAGTCAACATCATGCTCACCGGTAACAAGAACAATTTCATCAACGTCTTTATTGTCCTCAAAAGCTTTCAGTGCATAGTAAATAATTGGATAACCGGCAATTGTCATATACTGTTTCGGCAAACTGCTTTTCATTCGGCTCCCCCTGCCCCCGGCAAGTACAATAGCGCCTATCTTCTCACCCATAACTTCAAAACCTCCCCCCTATTTTTGTATAATTACCGTTCCCCGATTTTTAAATTTGGTACAGCATTCAAATCCAACCCATGTCTTGTACCAGCCATATATTCGTAATATGCCGCCGCCCCAATCATTGCCGCATTATCTGTGCAAAGAATCGGTGAAGGATAACTAAATTTAAGTCCTTCCTTTTCACAGGCCGCCTTCATCGCTTCCCGAAGCGCTGAATTAGAAGCTACACCTCCGGCAAGGCATACTGTATCCATATGAAGCAGGCGTGCCGCTTCAATCGTCTTTTCCACAATAACTTCAACGACCGCATTTTGAAATGAAGCCGCAATATCCGCTCTGTTAATTTCTTCACCCTTCATTTTACAGCCGTTAATATAATTTAAAACCGCTGATTTAATCCCACTAAAACTAAAGTCCATCGGTGCACCCTCCACATGAGCCTTCGGAAATGCAATCGCCTTCGGATTGCCTTCTTTAGCCAGCTTATCCACTTTAGGGCCGCCCGGATACCCGAGGCCAATCGCTCTTGCAACCTTATCAAAAGCCTCTCCTGCCGCATCATCCCTTGTTCGTCCAACGATTTCATAAACACCGTAGTCTTTGACATGTACAAGATGTGTATGCCCGCCCGAAACGACCATACACAAAAACGGCGGTGTAAGTGTCTTATTCTCAATATAATTTGCGGATATATGACCTTCGATATGATGAACGCCGACAAGTGGCAAACCTTTTGCATAGCTAATGGCTTTAGCCTCTGCAACACCGACAAGCAGCGCACCGACAAGCCCCGGACCGTAAGTTACCCCGACAGCATCCAAATCGTCCAAAGTCACTTGCGCTTCGCTCAAGGCTTCCTCAATAACCTCATTAATCTTTTCAATATGCTTGCGCGATGCAATTTCCGGCACGACGCCGCCAAAAAGCTTATGCAGCTCTATCTGTGAGGAAATAACATTTGACAATACCTCTCTGCCATTTTTAACGACCGCAGCCGCAGTCTCATCACAGGAGGATTCTATTGCCAGAATTAATACATCTTTTTCCATATTTTCACACTTTCTTTCATTAATCTTCAAAATTAAGTTCTGCACTCATGCCGTCCTTGCCTGCTTTTGATGCCGGAAAAATAGCGCGCACACAATCCATATAATTTTCGGGATAATTCAGCGCAGGACTATAATGCGTCAGCCACAACTGATTTACATGTGCCTTAAACGCCAAACCGGCAGCTTCCTCAAAGGTCATATGCCTATACTTCACCGCATTATTCACATCACCTTTTTCAGCATACATCCCCTCACAAATAAATAAATCGGCATCCTTTGCATTGTCGATAATCGACTGCGTCGGGCGAGTATCTGTTGTATACGTAATTTTAATACCTTTTCTCGGCTCACCAAGAACCATATCCGGCGTCAGCCTGCGCCCTTCATAGTCTATAATTTCGCCCTTTTGAAGCTTACTCCAATACATCTTAGGAATATCGTTTTTTTCGGCTTTGGCAACATCAAACAGACCTGCCCTTTCGATTTCCGCACTATAACCATAGCAGGTAATTTTATGATTTACCTTAAAGGCTTTAATCAGATAGCCATTCAAACGTATTTCCTCATAATTATCGCACAGCTCTATAAACTTAATTTCAAAAGGCAGTTCAGGCGCAATAACCCTCAAAGCATTTACAACCCGCTCAAGTCCCTTAGGCCCAATCATATAAAGCGGCTCATGCCTCTCTGAATTTCCCATTGCCAGCAAAATTCCCGGCAATCCGCTGATATGGTCACCATGAAAATGGGTGATACATATTATATCAATCGGCTTAAAACTCCAGCCTTTCTCCCGAATGGCAATTTGCGTGCCCTCGCCGCAGTCAATTAATAAACTACTGCCATTATAGCGAAGCATCAGTGAGGTCAGCCACCGATACGGCAGCGGCATCATCCCTCCTGTGCCTAATAAACATACATCTAACACTTTCAACCTCTTTCTGACATCAATTCTGTCCGTTCACTCACATCCGGCTTTATTTTAAAGGATTTAACCAGCTTTTCATAACAATCCTGACACAAATCCCATTGATGTGTTTCTCCGTCATGCACCGAGAAATATCCCCAATCTACACATGCCGAGAAAAAGTCCTCCTTTAAAATACCCCTGCTGCATGTTGCCTCATGACCGCAGCTGTTGCATACAACCTTATTCAAGCTTCCGTTTTTATTGTACTTTCTCATCTGTTTTCCTCCCCGGATATCCAAGTCTTGTGTACGTTTCAACTCATTATAGCTGACACGGAGATAAAAAAACAGCGGAAATCACTGGCAATCAATACTTTCATTTTTTTGCAGCCGCATTACAATCGCATCCTCCACCGGCTTTTCATAAAAGTTTCTGCGCACGCCAATCATTTCGAAACCAAATTTTTCATAAAGATGTTTTGCAGCTTCATTATGGGCACGCACTTCCAAATAAAAATTCACCACCTGTCTTGGTGTGAAATTTTCAAAAAGCAATTTCAGCATCTGTTCACCAATTCCCTGACGGCGATATTTAGGATTTACGGCAACATTGACAATTTCACCCTCATCAAAAACCGTGTACATGCAGCAATAGCCTAAAATCTCTCCGCCATTTTCCGTCAAAAGCAAAATGGCATTGGGATTTTCAAGACTCTCATAAAACGCCGCGGCCGACCATGCATCTGAAAAAATTTCTCTTTCAAGCAAAGCCACCTGCTCAACATCATGCTCTGCCATCCTTCGTATTTCCATTGCAGCACCTACGCCTGCGGCTTATAGCCCGGATTTTTCTCCATAAGCTCTCTTTCCGCTTGGGATACCCTTAAATAGTCCGGCCGATGTGCTTTGGCTGTTTCTGTTTTCCCCGCCTCAAAATAAAGCGCCGCAAGCGAAGCCAGAGCACCTGCACGCTGATATGCAAGATGGGCCGGCGCTTTTGTATAAGGCACTTTCACCAAATCTTTAAGCATTTCTTCATAAACAGGAACACCGTCTCCAAGGAAAATGACAGGCTTGCCCGCCTGATTAATCTCCTCTGTTATCTCAGAAACCCCACAAGCTCTCTGAGGCAAAACAATCTTAAAATCACCGTTTTCAAATGTATACAGGCCTGTATACACCTGCTGGCGTCTCGCATCCATCATCGGACAAATCAGCCTGTCGGTGCCGTAAAAATTATACGCCAAAGCATCCACAGTCGGAACCGAAATCAACGGCTTGTTTAAAGCAAGACCGAGGCCTTTGGCTGTGGCACTTCCTATTCTAAGTCCGGTAAATGAACCCGGACCTGCACTGATTGCAATTGCGTCCACACTTTCAAGTTCAAGCTCAATCGTCCCTACAACTTCATCAAGCATCGGAAGCAAAGTCTGCGAATGTGTCTTTTTAAAATTTGTCGTAAACTCACTGATAATTTTCCCGTCCTCCCAGACTGCCACCGAAGCGACAAGTCCTGAGCTTTCTAAAGCCAGTATTTTCACAGCAGCTGACCTCCTTTTGTCACTGTAATCCGTCGGTAATCAAAACCTTTTTCTAAATCTTTTTCAATCTGTATAACCGTGATATTCTCAGGAAGAATTTCCCGAATTAAATTTGCCCACTCAATCAGGCAGACACCTCTGCCCTCTATATAGTCATCAAATCCAATCTCATACATTTCTTCGACATCTGCAATGCGATACACGTCAAAATGATAAAACGGTATTCTTCCTTCTTCATATTCCTGTATAATCGTAAATGTCGGGCTGCTGACTGCCTCCTCAATGCCAAGCCCTTTTGCAAAGCCTTGGGTAAATACAGTCTTTCCCACACCAAGGTCACCTAAGAGTGCATATACATCCCCCGGCTTTGCACTCTGCGCCAGTGATTTTCCCGCTTCATACGTCTCCTTTGCACTCATTGTCTCTATCATCATTACCTTTGCCTCTCTTTACTTTTGCTTTTTAATTGCAACGCGTACCCTATCCGGTGCTACCTTTTTGCGAAGCAGGCTCATAACAGCCTCTAAATCTTCGCCAAGCTGTTCCTTCGGCCACACATAGGCTCTCATACGTGACACATAAACAACAATACTTCTTTTGGTATCTACAACTTTATAGATATTCTTCCACGGCACCTGAACCCACTGGTCATCCTGTGTCAGCACAAGGTAAGAAGCCGTCATGCCATAATGAATCGGAATCTTAAAGCCTTCATTTGTCCGAACCTGACGTTTTGCCTTGTACGAAAGCATCAAGGGATTAACTACCGTAAATAAAAGGCCTATAAACACAAGGGCAATGCGCATGATATTGTCCATCGCCTTAAAACCCACAGCCAGATAAATAAGTGCAGCTATACTGAGTACAAGGCCTAAAATCCCGCTGGCACTTCTATAATTGTGATAGAGCACAAAGTTTGTCATATCCTTTTCACCGGTCTTTATGTCAAAACCGATGACCTCCTCCTGCGTTGTCTTTTGAACAGTTGCCTCCTGTTCATTTATTTTTTCATTTTCTTCCATCTCAATCCTCCTGATTATCATCAAAAAAACGGTATGTTATATCATTGCTGATTATAACATACCGCTCTGTTTATGACAATAAGCTACTTTGCATTGCAGCCGACACGCTTGTGGATACCGGCTGTTTTAAGAAGCGGACTAATCCTTTTATACAGTACCATCGTAATCAGTGTCACAAGTGCACCTTTAAGAAGATTAAACGGCACAACCGCAAAAAGCACCATCGTTGTCACGCTGTTGATACTGCTGTTGACTTCATTTCCCATCGCAACAAGCCCATCTAAAGGAATCCCGTAAAGCTGTGAAAACTTAGGCAGAAGATATACCGCATTAAAAACACTGCCTACGATTGTCATCACGACAGTACCCGCAGCAAGCCCTGCCAGAGCACTTTTCTTTGACTTGTGCAGATGGTAAATGACCGATGCCGGGACAACAAGCATACAGCCAAGCATAAAATTGCTTAAATCACCGACAAAAGCTGTTGTCGTTCCTTTAATAAGAAGCTTCAGTAAAATCTTACAAAGCTCAATTGTCACACCGGCTACAGGGCCGAGCGAAAATGCACCGATAAGCGCAGGAACCTCGCCAAAATCAATCTCATAAAAACTTGGTGCAAAAAACAGCGGAATCTCAAACATCATAAGTATGGCTGACAAGGCTGACATCAAGCCGCATATCGCCATATACCGTGCATTCTTTATAGACTTTGCCGGCTGCTTTAAAATAACCTTTTCCACAAGAATCGCCACAGCAAATAAAATCGCGATAATTGCGGCTGAAACACCGATAAACGTCAGATTATCCTTCCCCTGTGCTACAAGCTCTCCAAAACTTACCCATAAACTACTCATCATAAAAACCTCTTTTCTTAATATTTTTCCGCACATCCTGTGCCGTAATATTGAAGAAAAGTTCCTCTCTGCCTTGCATTTGAAATGCGCTTTCTGCGCAAATGTTTGAATTGTATATGTACCATGGTTTCTATACAATCAAAAAGCCCCGAACAGATATACCTTCTGCTCGGGGCACCAAAACCAATGCAAATGTTTCTTCTCTCATCCAGACTATACTGTCGGTTTTGGAATCTCACCAAATCAGCCGCCAAAAGCGGGTCGCGGACTTTACCGCCGGTAGGGAATCTCACCCTGCCCCGAAGAACCTCTCTTTAATTACATACACCATTATAAATGTTATGTCTAAATTATGCAATAGTTTTTTCATCAAAAGCCTTTTTTATCTGACTCTTTTAACTTTTTTGCGTAATACAAGTACGCCAACCATCGCGCCTGATAAAACCATCATGCATGCAACTGCTGCAATTGGGAAGTTATCGCCTGTCTGTACCGGTTTCATTGTCGGTTTTGACGGTTTATTTGTACTGCCGCCATTGCCGCCTGTGCTGCCGCCGGATTTATCTGCAGTCTTCACAACAATCTGTGCAGCCTCAGAAGCATTGCCAGCTTTATCAATCGCTTTCACAGTAACTGTGTACTCTGTACCGGCTGCAAGTCCGCCAATTAACGCAGATGTCTCTTTCAGGCAGCCTAAGCTCTCACCATTAACAAAGATTTCATAAGCTTCTACACCAACATTGTCCTCGGATTTTGTCCATGATAACTTAAATGAGCTGTCAGTTACATCTGTTGCTTTTAAGTTTGTCGGTTTTGTCGGTGCCTGCTTGTCAGGTTCCGGCTTATCTGTACCCGGTGTGTCTGTATTTGGTGTATCTGTGTCAGGTGTATCCGGTGTGTCTGTATCAGGTGTATCTGTGTCAGGCTCACCTTTTTCTACAGTAATTGTTGCCTTAACATTTAAGCCTGCAGCATTTGTTGCTGTAACAACTGCTGTACCTTCTTTAAGACCTGTTGCCACACCATTTTCATCGATTGTCACAACTGTTTCGTCAGAAGATGTCCATACAACACCTTTAACTGTTGTACCGTTGGCACTTGCAAGCTCAAGTGTTGTCGGTTCGCCAATCTTAATTGTTGTATCTGCAAGTGTTGCCTCTGCAACAACCTTTAATACATTAATCGGTGCAACTTCTGCAATTGAGGCAAAACCACCTTTACCTGACTCAACAGAAATTTCAATATATCTTGCCGATACCGGATTATCTGCAAAAACTTCATTCCATGCACCGCCTACCCGTTTCGCTTCATCAACTTCGATATGTTCACCGGATGCAACGACTGTCTGACCGTCTTCGCCAAGAAGTCTGTAGCTAAACTGCCATACGATACCGTTATTTGTGTCCGGACGCTGCTGGAACTTAAATCCGCCGCTTTCCATCACCTTGCCTAAATCCACTGTAAGAACAGCCGGATTTTCTTCGGTAACGGCAAATCCTGCACCTGACCATTTTGAATGCCAAGCCGTATTGCTCTTGCCATCAACAGTGTGCGCTGCTGTACCTCCGAGATTCGGCTCATTTTGAGCAGATTCTTCTGTATTTGCAGAAGCGCTAATCTCAGGATATTCTTCTCTTGGAATATCTTCTACAATCCGGTCAATAACGTTCATTGCAAATGTCTTATCCCCGTCAGGAAGCTTCGCTGTAATCACCGCCGTACCCGCGCCGACAGCATTAAGCTTCATGCCTTCTCTGTCGATTGTGATAACATCCTCGTTGTCACATGTAATTTCAACATCATCAAGATTTGCACCAATAATCTTTGATGACTCACCAAGATAAAGCTCTGTCTTTTCAAGCATCATCGCTACAGCATCCTTATCCTCTGTAATCTTGAGGTTATCAAGAACAAAGTCTATCTGTCCCATGCTGCCTTCGCCTGCCTTTGAACCGTCCTCATAGAGGCCAACCCATGTCTGTCCGCTCGGGCTTCCGATAACCTGAAGCGTCGCTTTCTGAGTCTCATGTGCCTGTGCAAACATTTGCTCAGCCGTCGGTCTTGTATAACTTGTTCCGTCGCCGATAACAAAGGCATATGCCTTATCCGGACCTGACTGATAATCAAACTCTACATTGTATACTTTACCAGGCTCAAATCTGAATGTCTGAGGAATTGTCTGGTAAATAATACCTGTGCTGTTTGTATGATGCTTTAATGACCATTCGCCGTCAATAACATCATCAATGACACGTTTATTCCAGCCCTTTTGTGTATATGGTGCATTGAGCTGTGATAAGTGTGTTCTAGGGTCTGTAACACCCTGAGCTGGACCGAGTACAAATGGGTAAAGTCCCTGTACAACCGATTCGAAATCCTGTACAAAGCTTCCGTCTTCCCGGAAGTTATTTAATGTTTTTTCAACGATTCTGATATCATCCACATAGGCTGCACCCTTGCCGGCTGCACGGGCAACTGACAATGTTGCCTTATCGGATTCTGCTGTAAATGATACCTGCATACGCTGCATCTTAGATCCGTGCTCTATATCACACTGAACGTAGTTGCCTGCAATAGATTTAATTGTGTAGTTTGATACAGTCTTGCTGCCTGTATTCACAATAATCTCAGTCTTTGCATCGCTCTCGTTTTCCACATAAAACTCTGCAACATAATCCGTACCTGCCTTAAGGCCTGAGATTTCTGTTGACAGTGCAATATTCTTGGAATTGTTATTAATCACAAGTCTCTGGTCGCCTGTTGCCGCTTTATTTACAGTCACAGAAGTGTCTGCAATATCGCCTGACCATACATCGCCTGAAAGCTTTGCGCCGTCTGCGTAGCCGTTAAAGCCAGGGTCAACAACATAATCAGATTCGCCAAAGCCATTCTTTAATGTCTTTAACGCTTCGCCCTTAACAACAACGTAAGGTGTGGCAGCTTTTGCATCAAAGCTGAATGTACCGCCGGAAACATTAACTGTCTGAGGGTTAATACGTCCCTGGTCTGAAAGCTCATAAACAACAACTGTTCCAAGGTCATTCCAGCCCTTTAACAGATTCCATGTTGTCACGCCGCCGTCAAGATTGAAATGATACAGTTTTTCTTCGTTTGTATCATTATCTGTCCAAGGAAGAAGATAAGCAACATCGTTTAATACAATTGTACCATTTAACTTAATTGTACGCTCAATATTGTTATCACTTCTCTGTTTTTCATTTCTTGTAACAACAACTTTATCATTGCCGTTCTTTAAAGTAATTTCTTTTTCGTGGTTGCCTACAGGTGACTGTCCGTCCTCATAAACTTCCCAGTCAACAACCTGATAGTGCTGTAAGAATTTTGTCGGTAAGTTTTCTAAGAATGTCTGTTTAATATATCTGTTGAAATCCTGGTCACCGCCCCAGCCTTCAAAGCCGTAAAGCTTAAAGCCGCCAAGCAGCGGATTATCTGCTGTACCGCCGAATTTAGGGTGATTGAGTACCTGAACATCTCTTAAATCATTTCTTAAGAAACGGATAATATCACTGTTGTAACCCTTCATTGCGGCGCCGCCGTAATTTGTATCTGTTGCCCAGTGAGACCATGTAGAATCATACTCACCTTCGTTCGGGAACTCTGTTGAAAATCTCCATCCAAGTGCGTTGATTTCATCAACAATCTGTCTTGTCTCCCATGCATCCTGATACCAAACATCAAGATAGATGAAGTCCATATTGTCCGGTCTGTTTTTAGCATCTGCCGCGATTGTCGCCTTATCGGCTACTGTACCTTCAGATTCTTTAACATATTCGCCGTTTTCCCACTTGCCGCTGTAGAAGCTTGTACCGTTGATACGGTCATAAAGCTGTACAAAACGTTTGTATCTTGCCTGTGAGCCTAAGTCCCAAAGCTTATCGATAACGAAGGACTGGTCTAACCATCCCCAACCCTGAGAAGCACCGTTATTAACCATTGTATCACTGAAGGATTTTGCTTCCGGATAAGCTTCCTGCGCATTGACATGAATACCGATTTCTGCATTGTACTTATGTGCAATTTTGATTAACTCGCGGAAATCTTCGATACCGCCCTGTCTTTCAGCAACATCGGCATACTCTGAGTTTGCGGAGTCATGACCTTCATTGCCGTAACCCTTTAACATAACTGCCTGTGGAAGACCGTCTGTCGCAAGGTAAACCTTTTTAATATTGTCCGCTGTTGTAAGGAATGGATTTGGTGCCATACTTGCAAAGTTCATGACAATACGGTAGTTGACAAGGTCTTTAATATTTTCCGCATCCTGAGGGATATTAATAATATCTCTGAATGCCACAGCGCCGTCATTCCAATCAAGCTCACTGTCACCGTTCATGTCGCCGGCAATACATACCTTAAGACATGGAAGCTCGCTTACAGGATAAGCAAAGTTACGCCCCTGTCCGCCCTTATCGCCGCTTTCGTAGTACCATTTTGAGCTTGAAAGTCCCATAGTGTCAGCGCCTGCATTGAATGTAACACGCTTGTCACCTTCAATTTCTGAATTACTCCAAAGGCCTGCGCTTAACTTGCCGTTTGTGAGAAATCCATATAAATAGCTTGCACCTGCGGAAGGCTTAAATCCTGAATCCCATGTCACCTGCACATCAGCGCGCGCTGTTGTATTTGTGGAAGCTAAAGCACCGTCAAATACAGCCTCTTTTTCGGCTATATCCACACCGATAAGATTCATACCGGAAATGTCAATGGATGCAATCTTCGGACAACCAGCACCTTTTTCTAAGGAAATCACTTCCCATGTAAGGTCATTGTCCTTAACGCTGATTTTTACAGTCATATTGACATCAATGCCTGTGCCGGCATTTGCAAGCTTCATTGCATATGTCTGAGCACTGCCTGAATTTTCTACTTTAACGTCTGTCGGCTCAATTGCCACACCGTTAATCTTAATTGTATTAACTTCTGTTTCCTGTCCGCGGAAATATGTCTCGGCATCAGCCTTTAGCGCATATCTTGCAACAACAGGGAATGTTTTTCCAACATAAACATCCATATACTCGGATGAAATCTTGTCGTAATCCTCAAGATTGATTTCCGCCTTCGGTGCAAGCACAATGTCATGAACATTTTCTGTCTCTGCGGAAACTTTAATTTCCTGCTCAACCGCCTGATAGCCCGGCGCTGTCACTGCCATTGTGTAATCACCTTCCTCAATGGCCTCAAAGCTAAAAGCGCCTGTCTCATCAACTGTCACAAAAGCTTCATCAATTCTTACAATAGCACCGACAAGCGGCTCGCCCTCGGCATTTTTAACAGTACCTGTCACCGGCACCGTCTTTGTATAAGTCACGTTGGATACCTGACCGTCGCGCTTTGCACACCAGTCCCATGTATCGTCCATACAATTCTCGCCATTTAAAGTCATATCGGCGAACTGAACCTTTGTCTGGCCGTTGGCCTTCACACCGAATTTTCCTTTGCCGTTAAGCTTTTCTGTAAGTGTTAAAAGGTTTGGCTGGCTACCTCCTGCTTTTTCACCGTTGACAAACACCTGCAGTGTTTCTCTTGACAGAGCGATTTCAATATCCATCGCCTCGCCCGGAACAGGGTCAGGAAGTCCTGAAAGTGCCGGATAAGAACCTGAGCCATTAACATTGTACTGAATGTACCACTTGCTCGTCTTATCATAACCTACATAAAACCAGTCACTGTCACTACCATATGTATAGAACACACCAAAGTTCATATCCTCTGTCATCGGACGAAGCTTCAGTTTTAATGAACCGTCCACAGGCATCGTCTTTGTCTGGTCAAGTAAAAGTGCCGGCGCTTTTACATTTGCATTGCCATACGCATGGCCGCCGCTATTGTTTGAACCACCCTCAACAGAAATCCACTTTGTGCCTTCACCTGTCGGCGGTGTCGGCTCTGTCTCGCCTGACTCATCTGTTTCTCCTGTTTCTCCTGTCTCCTCTGTCTCACCGCTGCCGCCGGAAACATCTGTCTTAGGCTCCCAAGTCTGGCTTGTAATAACATCGCCCTTGTAGATTGACCAATTTGCATAGTCATCAGCTGTGTAAGTCCTGCCGCCTGCAACAACATCTGAGAAGTAGATATCTGTGTATGATGTCTGGTATGTCGCCGCACCAAAACCAATCTTACCCTGAACATCCTTTAATGCAAGGAAGTCTGCATTGTTGGCGTAGGCTGTACCGCTCTGGCCTGTTGTCTCATTTGTCACAGTCACTTTAAGTCCTTCTGCCACATAAGTTCCCGAAATGCTGACAACATCATTCTGATTCAATGCCGGCAGAGTACCCCCTGTAAGCTTTGGCCAGTTTGCTTTATCGCCATTTTTAAACTCATAAAACCAGTTATCACTCATGCCGTCATAGGCAATGTAGCCCCACTGCGTATCGCTGGCATACTTTGTCACAAAACGAAATCTTGTGTCAGTCTTTGTGCTGCCAAGCTTTAACTTAAAGCTAAAGTCTTCGCCTGTCACATTGGCGGCATCTGACAATGCGAAAGCTTCCGGGTTGTTGCTGCCGAAATGCCCATTGCCGTTGCCTGCACCGGATTTAAGATGCGCCATATAAACCGGTGTTTCTGCTGCCATCGCTTTTTTGGAAAAAGATGGCAGATAGCCTAAAAAGGCTGAAAGTATCATCGCAAATGTTAATACAAATGCAAGCATTTTTCTCCTTCTCATAACAATTACTCCTTTTGCATATATTACGATGAAATCTATACGTTTTTTTATAGTTTTTTATTATGCAAATATCTCTTGATTGTCAGCTTTGAACAATAAAGTTACGTTTTTTTCATCGTTTCAATAATATATCACAAATATCCCACATATTATTTGCACAATAATCTGTTTTATTTGCACATATAATGTTATTTTTCTATTTCGCAGCCAAATCCGAATATTTTTTATAACTTTTGATTTTTATATCTATCTATCACCGAATTGTTTTTTTGCAAATTAACCAAACAAAAAGCTGCCTGCGGTTTAAATCCACCGCAGACAGCACAAAACATTTGATATCTTATAATATCATCGATAACTGTATTCTCTTTTTCGCAATATCAACGCTCAAAACTTTGACCTCAACAATATCGCCTACGCTGACAACCTCCATCGGATGCTTAATAAACTTCTTATTTGTCATCTTCGAGATATGCACAAGACCGTCCTGATGCACACCGATATCCACAAAAGCGCCGAAATCAATGACATTTCTTACTGTGCCTTTTAAAATCATGCCCTCTTTTAAATCCTTCATATCAAGGACATCTGTACGCAAAACAGGAAGCGGCATATCCTCACGCGGGTCGCGTGCCGGCTTTCCAAGCTCTTTTACAATGTCTTTTAAAGTAATCTCTCCGATACCGATTTCCTCAGAAAGCTTTTTCCAGTCACTGCACTTAAAGTTTGATGCCTTATCACCGATAAATGCCTCAACCGTACTTCCGTACTTTTCACAAAATGCCTTTGTCGCCTCATAGCTTTCCGGATGAACGCCTGTAGCATCAAGCGGTTCATCACCTCCGGCAATACGCATAAAGCCCGCACACTGTTCAAAGGCTTTAGGACCAAGCTTTGCCACTTTAAGCAATTCTTTTCTATTTTTAAAACGGCCGTTTTCCTCACGATAAGCAACAATATTTTTTGCGATAGCTTTAGAGACACCCGAGATATATTCAAGCAATGATGCAGAAGCTGTATTTAAGTCAACGCCGACACGGTTTACACAGTCCTCTACAACACCACCGAGTGCTTCGCCCAGCTTTTTCTGGTTCATATCATGCTGATACTGACCGACACCAATCGCCTTCGGGTCGATTTTGACAAGTTCTGCCAGCGGGTCCTGAAGACGTCTTGCGATTGACGCCGCACTTCTTTGACCAACATCAAAATTCGGAAACTCCTCTGTGGCAAGCTTACTTGCCGAATATACGGATGCCCCGGCTTCATTGACAATCACATACTGAACCGGACGTTTTAATTCTTTAATAAGCTCGACAATAACCTGCTCGGATTCTCTTGAAGCCGTTCCGTTGCCGAGTGAAATCAGCTCAATATTGTATTTTTCAATAAGCTTTTTCAGTACCTCTTTTGCCTCTTTAATCTTTTTCTGAGGCTCTGTCGGAAAAATAACAACTGTATCTAACACCTTGCCTGTTGCATCAACAACCGCCAGCTTACAGCCCGTTCTAAATGCCGGGTCCCAGCCCAAAACTACCTTGCCTGCAATCGGAGGCTGCATCAAAAGCTGTTCAAGATTTTTTCCGAATACTTTAATCGCACCTTCCTCCGCCATCGCTGTCAGTTCGTTTCGTATCTCACGTTCAATTGCCGGTGCAATCAGTCTCTCATAGCTATCTTTTACAGCTTCCTTCAAAGTATCTGTTGTATTGATATTGTCCCTTGTCACTGTCTTTTTTTCAAGATAGCCCAAAATACGCTCTGTCGGCGCCTCGATTTTAACGGTCAAAACCTTTTCATTTTCACCGCGGTTTATTGCCAAAACACGATAGCCTGCGACTTTCGATACCGGTTCCTCATAGTTATAGTACATCTCATAGACAGTCTGTGCTTTTTCATCCTTCGCTTTGGACACAAGCTTTCCTTCTTTAAAAGTTAATTTTCTTATGTAAGTTCTGTAATCAGCTTCATCTGAAACAGCTTCCGCAATAATATCTTTTGCACCGTCAATAGCTTCCGCGGCAGTTTTGACACCTTTTTCCTCTGAAATAAATGCCTGCGCTTCTTCCTCAAGAGATTTTCCTGTCATCTGAAGCAAAATAAGATTGGCAAAAGGCTCGAGTCCCTTTTCTTTTGCGATTGTTGCCCGTGTTCTTCGTTTCGGACGGTACGGACGGTATAAATCCTCTACCGTAACAAGTGTTGCCGCCTCAAGAATCTGAGCCTTCAATGCTTCCGTAAGCTTGCCCTGCTCATCGATTGTTGCAATCACCTGCTGCTTCTTTTCTTCAAGATTTCTAAGATACATCAGGCGTTCATGAAAGTTACGAAGCACCTCGTCATTCATCGAGCCTGTGGCTTCTTTTCTATAACGTGCAATAAACGGAATTGTATTTCCCTCATCAATTAATTTTATTGCGGCTTCAGCCTGCCACTGTTTAATGTTAAATTCCTGCTGCAATATTTTTAATATATCCATACTTTTCTTTCCTTTCCGTAAAATAAAAAGACTGACCGTATACAAATACAGTACAGTCCTTTTATCATATCAAATTCATCGGCATTTTGCCACTGTTTTTTATTCACCAAGCTGGAATTTATCGTGAATCAGCATCATCGCTCTGTCTGCATATTTTTCATGAATCAAAACAGAAATACGAATTTCGGAAGTGAAAATCATCTTGATATTAATTCCTGCGTCTGAAAGCGCCTCAAATACTTTAGCCGCAACACCCGGATGTGTCATCATGCCGGCACCGACAACCGAAACCTTCGCCACATCATCAGCCACATCCACACCGTTAAATTTTAAATCCATTGGATTTTCTTCGAGAATATTTAAAATCTCATCCTTATCCTCACGACTTACCGTAAAGGAAATATCTTTCGTACCCTCACGTCCCACAGACTGCACAATATTATCGACATTGATTTTCTTTCTTGCAATAACATTGAATAACTTAAAGGCAACACCCGGTGTATCCGATACACCCATCACCGCAACTCTCGCTGTATTTTTATCGCATGCAACACCGCTTACAAGCATCTTTTCCATTCTCGCATCCTCCTTGACAATTGTTCCCTCAGCCGTATTCAAGCTGGAACGCACAATTAATTTTACACCATACTTTTTAGCAAGCTCAACCGAGCGGTTATGTAAAACCTTCGCACCGAGGCTTGCCAGCTCAAGCATCTCATCGTATGTAATTTCCGGTATTTTTTTTGCATTCAGAACAATTCTCGGGTCTGCCGTATAGACACCGTCAACGTCTGTATAAATTTCACATCGGTCTGCCGAAAGCGCCGCAGCCAGCGCAACCGCCGTTGTATCTGAACCGCCGCGGCCCAATGTCGTATAATTTTCAAATTTATTAAT
>CABUBX010000032.1 GCA_902489925.1 uncultured Lachnospiraceae bacterium
ATTTTCGGAAGCACCATATCAAAAACCGTTGTTTTGGCATGCATAATGCAGCCCGGAAGTCCCATCACGGGAATCTCTCCATAATAGGCCATTAAAAACATCGCCCCCGGAAGTACAGGCGTACCGTAGGTCACAAGCTGACCGCCGATTTCCTTAATCGCAGCCGGCGTCAAATCATCGGCATCCACACTCATGCCACCGGTACAAAAAACCATCTGTGCACCGGCGTCAAGCCATTTGCGGATTGCTGCCTTGATTTGCTCTTTATCATCAGGGACAAAGGTCTGTCCTAAAACTTCGCAGCCGTAGGCCTCCAGCTTCTCCCTCATAATCGGCCCGAATTTATCCTCTATACGGTGATAATAAACCTCGCTGCCTGTTGTAATAATCGCAGCTTTTTTCGGTGTAAACGGTCTGACTGTGATAATTTTTTCACCGTCAAGCACCTTTTTCGCCTCGTTTAATTTCCCTTCATCAATGACAAGCGGGATTACCCTCGCCGCCGCTGCATTTTGTCCTTTCTTGACCGGTGTATCATTCATCAAGGTCGCAAAAGAAATCTCCCCAAGCATATTCAATTTTTTCAAAAGCTCTTTATTCACCTTTAAAAGGCCGTCAAAGGCTGCATTAAAGCTAATCTTTCCCTCTTTGATTTCGCCATAGGTCAGTCCTGTCCCCATCGCAATATCCTTCAAAAATACAGCCGCATCATTTTCATGCACCATACCTTCGACATTTTCCCACACATACAAATGCTCTTTGCCAAGTGAGAGCAGCACCGGAATATCTTCCTCCTGCACAATATGTCCCTTCTTAAAACGCCGCCCCTTAAATTCATGAGGAATAATCTGAGTAATATCGTGGCACAGCACTGTGCCTACTGCCTCCTCTACAGGAATCTTTTTCATTAATTTATGCCGCCCTTCATAAGTATTGTCTGTAAAACGCCGCCCGCAATGGTTCTTGCTTTATCGGAAATCGTAAAGCAGTTACCCTGTTCTGAAACTCTCGGGTCAATATCCGCAATTTTAAAGCCTTTTGGCACGCGAATGTCATCCTTTAAAAGTCCCCGAAGCACACCGTCAATAGTTGCTGTGACTGGCGTATCGTCTATGTAGGCAATGATATCCCCTTTTTTAACAAGGTCACTAATCTGACATACATTTTTCATAACACCCTCGGCAGGTGAGTGAATGACACGTTCACTTGTATATCCTCCGATATTTCCCGGGACGCCTGTATTGGCAATCGCCATACCTTTTGTAATCATCCGTCCAAGCTGGTGTCCCCGCTTTGTCTCAATCACAACATCCACATCAGCCCCTGCCGTAAATCCCGGCCCGAGCCCAATGACAAGCGGTGCCATGTCCTTATCCGTGCCCATATTTTTCTTTGCCAAAATCGCATCAACAACAACCTGAGGCGAAAGCTTCTTAATCCATTCACCTTCACTGTCCGAAAGCATAGGCACCATATGCATACGCCAACACTCTTTGATTTCATCAAGCGTGCTTACCTTTTTTGCCACAACATTTTCTACTGCTGTTTCGCCTGAAAACATCGCTTCGGCAAAAGCCGCATACCGACGAATCACTGTCGGCTTTTCAATCTCCAATGCCACAACCTTAAATCCGCACTGGTTTAACATATGAATTGTCCCCGTTGCCAAATCTCCGGCACCACGAACAACAACTACTGTATCTTTTATTTTCATGTTCTACTCCTTTAAACTCGAATACTTTTGTATATCAATTTCCGTATCCATATCCTGTCCCCATCTGTTATTTGACAGGCGCACCTCATAAACTTCATCTTCATGGGCCTTAATAATATTACGGCCGCCGGTATCCCCGGTCAGCGCCATCAGCTCATCTGCATATTTTACAGGAAATATGACAGGATTTCCCCGGCGGTATTTCGTGCTGTCCTTTGACGGGTATAGCGGCACGATGATTTTTTGACCGCCCGATGCCGCAAAAGCTGTCTTTAATTTTCGAAGCATCCCCGGCTCAACAAACGGCATATCACCCATTAAGAACATCAGTCCGTCAGGCTTTTTTTCAACGGCAGCAGCCACACCGCACACGACCGAAGCACTCTGTCCCCTGTAAGCTGCGCTGTTTGTCACCGCCGTCATACCATAATTTTCTGCCGCTTCATAGATTTCCTTTTGATTTGTGACTACATATTTTTCGAAAAACTTTGTATCCGCAGCCGCTTTGATAACATGCTCAATCATCGGCATACCGTCAATCGTCATCATCAGTTTATTTTGAGCCATTCTCCTTGAAAATCCCGAAGCTAAAATAACCGCCGACAGCTTTATCTCATTTATCCATAAAAAACATTCGCCCCTCGCATAAGAAAACATCCCCGGATTTTCCTCAAACATCCGCCTAAACATCTCCGCTGTCACAACCTCCGGCACCGTTTCATACCTTTGGCGATAAAGTCCGAGCCTATGAATAACAGCTTCATTTGCCGGCAGTCCGATACAATCCGGCGCCGCCACCCCAATCGTCATCGTTGTTTCCTTCACAATCACAGGCTCATCGCTGCGCCATGCCTTCAACGACTTTCCGGCAGAGCCGTCTGCTTCTATAAATAATATGTCTGTATTTTTAATTGCCTGCGCTTTAAGCGCTTCTGACAATCCGTGAAGCTTTACAGGGCTTGTATTTTTCACTTCATCGGCAAAATAATAAATTCCGGCCTCTGATATTTCTTCTTCACATGAGCCAATATATATTTTCCTATAGCTCTCGTCCGGCGGATATGCGATATGAACAGTAGTGGCAATCCCAACCCTGTATTTTTCAGATAAAAGCTTTGCCGCATATTCAATTAACGTCGTCTTACCGCCGCATCCGGTGACAGAAATCACACTGCCTAAAGGCAGACAACTTATACTTTCCGTATCAAAAGTTTTCAAAATACACCTCCCGTCACGTAAAAATTCCAAATTCAGTATATCATATTTTCACTTTCTTTGCAGTCTTTTTTGAAATAATTAAATACAATAGGATAAATTTTTCCCACAAAAAAGGCAGCCTTCACAGACTGCCTTTTGCACGGTTTGAATTATAATTCTCTAAATTCCTCTTTTCCCATACCGCAGATTGGACATACCCAATCTTCTGGAAGGTCTTCAAATGATGTTCCTGCTGCAATGCCGTTATCCGGGTCGCCTACCTCAGGATCATAAATATAACCGCATGGTTCACATTCATACTTTTTCATACTATCAATCTCCTTTATTTTAAAATGATTTTATACAATTCACTCGGATGACTTTTTCATCCTCGTTTATAGTATCACATTAAACCCAATAATTATGTAACACAAGTTACGAATTTTTGTTTTTTTCCTGTAAAGCCATAAAAACTTTTTCAGGCGTAATTGGAAGACTGCGCATATTAACTCCCGTAGCATTGCGAATGGCATCTGCGATTGCCGGCGCCGGAGTATTTACAACAATTTCGCCAATAGACTTTGCACCATATGGGCCTGACGGCTCATAGCTGGATTCAAAATCTACACGGATTTTTGAAAAATCCACACGGGACGGAATTTTGTACTGCATAAAGGAATCGGTCATCATCTTGCCTTTATCGCTATACTGCACATCCTCATACATAGCCAGACCGATACCCTGGGCAATACCACCCTCCGTCTGAACACGGGCAAGATTCGCATTGATAACTGTACCGCAGTCAACAACTGCCACATAATCTAAGAGCTCATATTTTCCGGTCTCCAAGTCCACCTCAACCTCGGCAAAACCTGCCATTAACGGCGGCGGTGAAGTCGGGCTTGAGTAAAAGCCTGTACCGTTTAAGTAATTGCCCTCAATACCTCCGGCACAGCCGATAGCAATCTCATCCAAAGTCACACTTCGGCTTGTAGAAACTTCAATGACCTTTTCGCCTGTAAAGAAAAACTTTTTAGGGTTAAAATGTGCTTCTCTGTCACCGTATTTTTCAGGGTCAATGATTCTTGCCCCTTCATAAATAATTTTATTTTTAAGACTTGTCGCCGCATTTAAAACAGCCATACCGGCAACATAGGTTGAACTTGACGCATAAGAACCCGGGTCAAACGGGGATACGTCTGTATCGACCTGTGCAACAATAAACTTATCCATATCGGCAAGCAGAGTTTCAGCCGCAATCTGTGTTAAAATCGTATCGCAGCCTGTACCCATATCTGTTGCACCAATCTTTAATGTATAATAGCCGCCATCGTTTAATTTAATTTCTGCCGAAGATACGTCCACATTGGAAATACCCGAGCCCTGCATCGCAATTGCCATACCGACGCCGCGTACCTTTGTATCACTGACTTTTTTCATCGGATACTTTTCATCCCAGCCAATCATCTCTTTACCGCGGACGATACAGCGGTCAAGCGCACAGCTTGTCAGCGGTTCACCGTAATAGCCGCGCATAATCTCGCCAAAACGAAGCATGTTTTTCTCGCGGATTAAGCTTGCATCCATGCCAAGCTTAATCGCAAGCTCATTGACTGCGGATTCAAGAGCAAACTGACCCTGAGTCGCACCGTAGCCTCTGAAAGCACCGCCCGGCATCATATTTGTATACACTGTATGCCATTTGAAGCGGAAAGCCTCCGCCTGATTGTAAAGCGGAATGGACTTATGGCCGACAAGACCGATTGTCGTTGTTCCGTGTTCGCCGTAAGCGCCCTGATTGGACAGCACATCAATTTCAATCGCACGGATATGACCGTCCTTCATGGCACCGACCTTAGCACGCACAGACATCTGATGACGGCTGTTTGAGGCTGTAAAAGTCTCCTTGCGGCTGTAAATCATCTTGGCTGCCTTTCCTGTCTTTAATGTCACGATTGCCGGATAAAACTCCGATACAACCGTCTGCTTAGCGCCAAAGCCACCGCCGATTCTAGGTTTTACGACACGAATTCGATTTTGTGGAATACCGAGCGAACGAGACAGCTGGCGGCGCACATGAAACGGCACCTGTGTCGATGTCACACAAACCAAGCGGTCATTATGGTCCATATATGTATACGTTCTGAATGTTTCCATCATTGACTGCTCTTGTGCCTGAATCTCATATGTTCCTTCCACGATAACATCACTTGCTTCAAACTCCGCATCAACATCACCGGCACTTTCTTCGCCGTAGCTTAAAATATTTCTTTCAGGCGCTGTATTACAGAATTTGGCATTGATATAATCATCCTCCATATGGACAACCGATTCATTATCAATCGCTTTCTTGTAATCAAGCACCGGCTTTAACACTTCATACTCCACCTTAATCATGCGAAGTGCCTGACGTGCTGCCTTTTCGTTGTGCGCAGCAACCAAAGCAACCTCATCGCCGACATAGCGAACATATTCGTCAAGAATTTTTCTGTCATACGGTGATGGTTCAGGGTAAGTCTGACCTGCTTTTGTGAAGCGAATATTTGGCATATCTTTATAAGTAAGAACACATTCTACACCTTTAACAAGCAAAGCCTTTGAAACATCAATAGCTTTAATCCGCGCATACGGGTGCGGACTTCGAAGTGCCAGAACCGTAAGACATTCCTGCGGCGCCAAATCATTTGTATAAAGCGGCTTGCCCTTGACAAGAGACATGCCATCGACCTTTCTTATCGGTTTACTGATATATCTCATGACTGCACCTCCATATACTTCTTTATGGCGCGAAGCTGTGCCATATATCCTGTACATCGGCACAAATTACCGGCAAGATAATGCTTAATCTCATCTTCTGTCGGATTTTTAAGCTCTTTTTTCATCGCAATAACGTTCATCAATAAGCCCGGAGAGCAAAAACCACACTGGTCTGCACCCTCATCCACAAGCAATGAGCCGATAATTTCCACTTCATCCTGAACACCCTCGAGTGTTGTTACACTGCGGTTATTGCAGCGCAATGCCGGTACTGAACATGAAAGCACAGGCTTTTCATCGAGCCACACTGTACAAAGTCCACAGTTTGTTGTCTCACAGCCGCACTTCACACTTTTATATCCGGCTTTTCTCAAAACATCAAAAAGCATGGCATCCGCGTCACAATGAAGTTTTGTTCTTTTCCCGTTAATCGTTATATGTATAATCATGCGGTCACCTCCGTAATCGCGCGAGAAAGTAACACTTTCGCCATCGCAGCACGATACTCGGCAGACGCGCGCATATTTGATGTAAACTTCACTTCTTCCAAAAGCAGTTCCTGTGCCTTTTCAATGACAGCACTGTCTCGCTTCAAAGGAAGATTTTCAGAAAGCCACTGAGATGTTTTTTCAGCCACAACAGCCTTACCCGAACGTGCACCGACTGTCACACGAACCCCCTGCTTAGTAACTGCAAGGGCAAGATTGACAATCGGAAAATCCGCCTCAGCATTTCTTAACATTTGATAGCTTGCTGTTTTGACATTCTTCTTAATCACAATTTTTTCAATAATATCTTTTTTATACGGCATATTCATAAAATCAGCCAAGGCCACAGAACCGGCTTTATAGAGCACAACCGTTGTGTCCATTGCCAGAAGCGGTGTCAGAAAATCCGAAAACCCAAAACGGCCATAGACTGAACCGCCCACAGTTACCGTATTTCTAAACTGTGTTCCGATAATCGGTGCTACACAGCGGCTCAAAACACCGGAAAAATTATCCAAAAGCAGAGGGCTTGTCTCTACACTTCTGTAAGATGTCATCGCCCCAATCTCAATCGCATCATCTGTCTCACGAATGTAATCAAGATTGCATTCTGTCAAATCTACTGCTGTATTCATCCGCTTCGCGCCCATTTTAAGCCATGCACAGCCTCCGAGAATACAGTTGGTGTTTTTTGCTGTCAGTATTTTATACGCCTCATCCAAATTTTGAGGCATGGCATACTCTTTTGCAGTAAACATCGCTTTCCTCCATCAATTATCATTTGCTTTAAAGCTATCTTAGCCAATATTAAAGTGTTTCAATATACTGAATCAAATTGGCAAGATATTCATTTTCAAACTGCTCAATATTGCCCGCATCACACAAACCCGCGATTTCAGGCTCAATAGGAAGTGCCGCATATGCCGGAATCTCAAGGCTCTTTGCAGTCTGCTCGCCTTTTCCTTCACCGTAAATATAAATTCTCTTTCCACAATCCGGGCACTCAAAATAGCTCATATTCTGAACAAGTCCGACAACAGGAATATTCATCTGTTTTGCCATATTATACGCCTTTTTAACAATCATCTCAACCAACTCCTGAGGAGATGTTACAATAACAATACCGTCTACAGGAAGTGACTGGAATACAGTCAATGGCACATCGCCTGTTCCCGGAGGCATATCCACAAGAAGATAATCAAGGTCACCCCAGATAACCTCATTCCAAAACTGTTTGACAACGCCTGCAAGCACAGGACCTCTCCAAATGACCGGTGTCTCCTCGCTGTCTAATAACATATTAATAGAAATAATCTCAATGCCGTTCTTTGTCACCGCCGGCATAATGCCCTGCTCGCTGCCCATCGCCTGCTCGTGAACGCCGAATACCTTAGGGATAGACGGTCCTGTAATATCCGCATCAAGAATACCGACTCTGTAGCCTCTGCGGCTTAATAATACAGCTGTTTCGGAAGTAATCAATGACTTTCCGACACCGCCCTTACCGCTGACAACACCTATCACATGTTTAATATTGCTGTATTCGTTTGCTGCCACTTTAAAATCCTGTTTTCTTGATTCGCAGTCTGCCTGATTGCATGTACTGCAATTTGAATTACATTCACTCATGACTCTCTCTCCTTTATTTATAATGCTAAATATGATTTCAATAAAATAATCCTTCCGCCGCCGTATTCACAGCGTCCGGCAAAAACCTCCGGTGTGCGGCCGTCCCTGTAATGGATTGCCACACATTCACGGAACTCTGTATCCTCTTTCACTTGAACCTCTTTATAAAATGTAGTCACATACGCTTCATCGGTACAGATACCCGTAAAATCACCATAGTCTTCACTAATATTTAATGATAACATAGAATCCATCATACACGCAAGGTGTTTTCTGCCATTTTCATCAATCCTGCCGTCTATATAATAAATATGGCCGTCTGACGGATGATAAAAATATTCCCCGCCTGCCTCGTAAGCATAAGCACATTTTGGGCTGCAGTTGCCATCCGCCCCGAAAAACATGATTTTTTCTGTGCCCTCACCGCGGACACGTCCGTAAAAGCCGAGCGCGCCATCTTCAACAAAGGCAACCTTTTCATCCTGCCCTGCCTTAAACACTGTTTCAAACGGCATTGACTTCTGGGATTTAACCGCATCAATCCATGCGCCCGTATTCACGGCAAGCACCTCATTACTTTGCGGTATAAACATCGTCCGGCTGCCGTCAGTGATTGAATAGGTTTTTACAGTTTCCAAAAGATTGTGAAAACGACAATCCATGACCGGATATTTTTTACCGGTTTTAATATCATAGATATAGCACAATTCCATATATCTGCTGCCATCTGACATTCCCCAGTCACGAAGATAGGACTCATTTGCCTCCGCTTCGTCAGTCACAAGCAAATGATTTTCATCTAAAATATAAAGACTGAGCACTTCGCCTTCGGCGTTAAGCAAAATATCCTCTTTAATTTCCCATGAATTTTTATCAATCCTTCTTAATCGTACTCTGTAATCATCAAGTACATTAACTGCATAAAAAAATGCAGGATTCTGACCATATGTCTGAAAAGCCTCGTAAAGTCTTGTATAATCCAAGGACAGCAGCGATGTTATCTTTTTGTCTTCAAACGTATACCGCTCAATCACACATCTGTTTTTTGTGTCATCTTTTCTGTCAATCGCGTAAACCATACAGTCTTCTTTGATTTCTAAAACCTCAATTTCTCTGTCAAACACATGAATTAAATTTTCAACTTTCATCCCCTGTAACTCCTTAATCCTCAAATTCACACCAGACTGTCCAAAGTGCACCCTCATCAATAATTTCAACAACAGTGCCCTCATTTGTCTTTAGCCTGTCTTTTGCCGGAATATTTCCCGACATGGCAAGTGCCGGATTAATCGTATAATAATAGACACGGCCCGCCAGCGTCTGCAGCATCGATTCATCAACCGTAACCTTATCTCCAACCTTAACAAGATTCGGTCTTTCCATTCTAAAATCAATTTTTTGCAAATCCGCACCTCCTTACACACAAAAACCCCTGAAACAAGTCAGGGGTTTTATACTTTGGGTCTAAAAATACTTTTTGTTCCCCCAAAGGTTACTCCTCTTGAGTTCAAGATATTCGTCATAGGCTTTCTCAAGAATCTGCTTTTCATTGGAAAACTTCAGCAGATGATAGGCTTCATGAAACTTATAATATCCCGAATCAAGAAAATATTCTTCACGTTGTGGTTTGCTGTAATAGCTATCTGAAATCATCAAGTACCAGTGGACATCCTTCACGATTGTGTCACTGGCTGTGTTAAAGGTATATTGACTTTTACCCACATATTTAATAATTGATGCGCTGACACCTGTTTCCTCTTTTACTTCCCGGATAGCTGTCTCATTAAATGCCTCGCCAGCCTCAACAGTTCCCTTTGGCAAAACCCATCCCTCATACTTATTCTTATAGTTTTTGTAAAGAAGAAGAATCTTGCCTCTGAAAATAACCACACCGCCACAGCTCGTTGCTTCAATCATTGCAATGCCTCCTGTACATTTGGTGTGTAAATATGGTATAAGTATACCTCTTTTTATGTGCTAATACAATACCTGCCGTTAATTATTCGATAATTATTTCACGTATCGGGCAAAAAGCTGACGTGCAATCGGCACCGCAACCGTCGAGCTGCTTTCACTGGAATTTTCAATCAATACACAGACAGCAATCTGAGGTTTCTCTGCCGGTGCATAACCGATAAACCATGCATTGTTTCCCGCATTGGCAGTCTCTGCCGTTCCTGTCTTTCCTGCAATACTGTAGCCCATCCCCGAAAGTGATGATGCCGTTCCCTGTGTCACGACCGCCTGCATAAGCTCTCCAAGCTTTGCGGCTTCAGCCGTTGTCATAAGCTCTCCCGCACTTTTCGGATTATGCATGGATACAGCGCCGCCATCAGCATTTTCAACTTCATCCACTAGATAAGGCTCCATCAGCACACCGCCATTGGCAATGGCGCTTGTAATCATCGCCATATGCATCGGCGTCACTGTTGTCTTGCCCTGACCGATAGCTGTCGCACCGGTTTCCCATTCCGTTGCATTAGAATCAAGCTTGAAGCTACTTTTTCCTGTCGGAAAATCTGTCGGTAAGCTTTTATTAAAAAGCAGGTTTTCAGAAAGCTGTGTCCACTTGCTTTTATCCAACATAAGCCCCATGTTGGCAAAAGATGCATTACACGAATTTGCAAAAGAGGATGTAAAGCCCTCCATGCCATGGTAAGTATTCGCATAGCAGGATAAATTTGCCTCACCTGCCCCGGCGTTGAGCTTGATGCCGCCGTAACACTGGAAAGTGTAATTTTCATAATCCGGATGTTCTCTCATGTACTCAAGGGCAGTCACAACCTTAAAGATTGAACCCGGCGCAAACTGACCGTTTGTTGCCTGATTCAAAAGCACTTTGCTGTTTGCGTCATTAATAATAGACTCATAATTTACTTCCAAAGTATTTGGGTCATAATCCGGCTTAGATACCATCGCAAGTACCCTGCCTGTTGACGGTTCAAGCGCCACTACAACGCCGTTTTGATTGCCAAGTGCATTGTAGGCCGTCTGCTGCAGCCCGGTATCAAGCGTTGTAATAATATTATCACCCATATTTTTTTGACCTTTAAGCTCATGATAAGCCTTTTTAAGCGGATTAATATTGGATGAAAGCAAATTGAAATCATTGCTTGATTCCAAACCGGATTTATTAATTTCATTTGTACCGATAACATGAGCGAAAATATTTTTAAAAGGATAATTTCTTTTTTCATTGCCCTCGCCATCAACAAGTGTCTCCGCAAGTACAGTGCCGTCAGAGGCTAAAATCTTTCCTCTTATCACCGTATCACTGAGCTTTGCAATACGAAGATTGCTCGGATGATTAATAAATTCATCGCCCTTGTAGACATCAAAATAGACAATATAACCAATCATTAAAACAAAAACAGCAACAACCGAATACATCACCTTCATAATCTGACGATTGGTTTTCTTCTTGTCAAAATCAGACACCGGCACATCTTTCTGATTATAACTTTTATCATCCTCATAGCTGCCGTCATCATAACCGCCATTATCATAACTGTCATTATCGTAACCGCCGTTATCGTAACCGCTGTTATCATAGTCGATGCCATCATAATCACCATTATCATAGCCGCCATAGCTGCCATCATCATCGTAAACACCGTCATCATACGGCATATGGCCGTAGCCGTCACTATAGCTGTCTTTGTCATAAGCATCATAGCTGCTGTCCAGCTCAATATGGAAGTCCTGCGTATTTTGATTCTCCCGCTTTTTTATACTCCCCTTTTCATGCTTGATTTCTTCGGGTCTTTTTCTCAATGCCGTACACCTCCCTCTGTTTCAGAAGATATAATCCCTGAATAACTGCAAATACAAGGATTGTTGCAAGAATCGAGCTGCCGCCGTAGCTAATTAACGGAAGTGTGACACCTGTGTGCGGAATAAACTTTACAACACCGCCGACACAAAGAATAATCTGTACACCGTATGCAACGGAAAGCCCTATAGAAAGCAGCTTATAAAAATTATCTGTGATTCTTAAAGATATATTAATAAACATAATAAAACAGCTTATATAAATAAGCAGCAGACAGACGCCAAATAATGCCCCCATCTCCTCAATAATGGCCGCAAAAATAAAATCGCTGGCACCAACCGGAATCTTTTCGGGAATCCCTTTATAAAGTCCAAGTCCAAACCATCCGCCGGTTCCTATGGCAAAGAGGGCCTGAGATATCTGATAAGTACGATTCTGCATATCGCCCCACGGATGCAGCCATGCATAAACACGGGTCTGCACATGCGTAAATAGCTTATAGGCAACAACAGCCGCCGCACTAAGGCCGCCAAACCCGAGAAAAATATACCGAACCTGTCCTGATGCGACATAAAGCATCACAAGGTAGACACAGAAAAAGATAAGCGCCGCCCCCAAATCCTTTGTGCCTACAAGGACAAGCACGTAGGCTGCCGCACAAATCGTCACAATAACAATCTTTTTAAAATTCGGCTTCTTATAAAACATAGCCGCGATAAAGAAAACGAAAACGATTTTTGCCAGCTCTGACGGCTGAAGCCCAATCGGTCCAATCTGAATCCAGCCCGTTGCACCGTATTTTTGCTGACCGATTCCCGGAATAAGCACGGACATAATCATCATCATACCCAATATGCCGTAAGCAATTCCAAGCTTTTTTAAAAACGCTGCTTTTTCAACAATTACCGGAATAAAAAGCGAAATGACAATCGCTGCCACCGCAATAAAAAACTGTTTTATTGCCGGTGCATCCGGATTATCCAGTCTTGTAAGCATCATAAAGCCAATCATCATAAGAAAACACATATTATTAATCAAAAGTCTTGATGCACGACGGTAAAAAACACCGTATACAATCAGTGTTCCCGCAAAAAGCACCACCTGTGCCAGATAAAAAACAATAATTTTTATATCCTGCGTATTCAGATAAATAATAAAATAGCAGATGAAATGAATCATAAACATGAGCACATTCTGCGTTGTATACACTGAACCCCTGTCAAAATCATATTTTTTTCTAAATACAGTAAAACATTTCATCGCATAAAGCGCCATCAATATGATTAGCACATATTTTGCGCCCTGAGTCAGTAAATTTACCATACTTTCTACTCTACTCCCCTTCTAAAATGTCCCTTTGTAAAAGTTTCCAGACAATTCGTCACCGCTTTGCCTTCTACAAATCCTTCGGTCATTACATCAAGCAAGATTTTAACTTCTGCCGCACTCTCTGTTGTCAGTGCAAGTCTTGCCCACGAAAATCCAAGACGGCTTACCGTCAAAAGCTCGTCAGCAAGCATCAAAGGCTTACTGTTATAAATGACTGAATAGCAGTATTTGCAAAAAGGCTTTACTCTAAAGCGTTCGCCGATTCTGTCTTTGAGATAAATCTCCCCGATATTTTCCGCATTTTTATTTCCTTTCAAGCAATTCCCCGTGGTTTTCATCGGACATTGGGCAGATACCATCAGCGGCATGTAGCCGTATACAACAGCCTCATCACCTGTACAGCCTCTGCGCTCTAATTCATATGCATTAAGCTCAAGCGGTGCTGTGACACGCGCAATGCCGCTATTATAAATTAAATTTCTTGCTTCGCTGTTAAAGGTATAGACCGAAGCATCGGATATTACAGGAATCGTCTCATCCAGCAATCTTACCGCAAACAATGCTTCCATATTTCTTATGAGGAAACCATCGACTCCGGCTTCAAGCGCCGCTGCCACCGCGGGTGTTCGAAGCTGCCTTACATCTTCTCTGAAAATATGCGGCAGCGCGATGTAAAGCTGCTTGCCTGCATGATGGACAGAAGCCGTCAGAGCCTTCTTATCCTCGATTTTATCAAAATGAGAAATCTCCATATAGATAAGACTTACGCCATCATGAGAAACAACTGCCTCCAACTGCTTCCTGCTGCCCAAAAGAACAGAAAGACGACGTTCTTTTTTTACAGCCTCAGTATCCGGCAATTTATCTTCCTTCGGCGGCCGCACATTGGCGGTACGTGCATAGTGGGCGCGCCTTGCCTCATCCAGCGCACTCAAGGCGTCCCGACGTAGCTGATTCAGCCCTTTAACACTCACGTAAACACCGTCCTCCAAACAAATCTCCAGTTTTTCAAATGTATACGGTGTATTTCCTGTTTTTTCCATACGCGCCTTAACATCCGCCATAAGAAGCGGTTTATTCGCAGCTTTTAAGGCAGTCTCGCCACAGACTGAAACACTTATACCACGATGTTCAACCGTCATTTTAACAGGCAAATCTTTAGAAATTGTTAAGGTTCCATAAATCTTTTCTTTGTTTTCCGAAAAAACATAAGTCTCTGAAACAGAATCAATCAGTTTTTGGTTTCTTGTCCTGTACAAAACATCTCCCGGACTCATTCCCTGAAAACGTCCCCGAACAAAAAGCTGCTTTCCTGTATCAGCGCCTTCCTTTAAAGTAAATTCCTGTCTCTTTTTATCTCGTCCGCTCTGAATCGGCATTTCAAGTACATCCTGCGGATGAAGCATCTTAAGTGCCTTGATACGCATCCCGTCTTTTCCCAGCGACACAACCTTCGCTGCCTGTGTCCCCGCATGATTCGGACGCGTCAGAGACATCATATTACGTCCATTATGCTGTTTATAATAACCGTCAGTAAAACCGCCCCGGTTATATAAATCCATCAAATCATGAATATCTTCCTCATTTACCACAAAACCTTCCCGGCCTTTTTCTTCATATAAATCAACATATTTTCTATAAAGAGCGGAAACAAGTGCTGCATATTCAGGTTTCTTCATTCTGCCTTCAATTTTCAGCGAATCAATGCCTGCATCAACCAAATCAGGAATAAGTCTCAGCGCCGCTATATCCTTAGGACTCAGCAAATAATTTTCGCCCGCCTTGTTAAGGCGTCCCTGCTCTGATACCAGTTCATAAGGAAGACGGCACGGCTGCGCACACCGTCCTCTATTGCCGCTTCGTCCGCCAATCATACTGCTTAAAAGGCACTGACCCGAATAACAATAGCAAAGCGCCCCGTGAACAAATGTTTCAATCTCTAACCGGCTCTTTTCCTTCATCTTCCTTATTTCTTCCAATGACAACTCTCTTGCCGGGACAACTCTCGTCACACCAAACTGCTTCAGCCACGCAGCGAAATCACCGTCTGTCACTGTCATCTGCGTACTTGCATGGATATCAATCCCCGGAAAACATTCATGCATAACCTTAAGTACACCAAAATCCTGTACGATAACCGCATCAAGCCCAGCCTCATAAAGCGGGGTCAGATAAGGCAGCAGCTGCTCTTTAATTTCCTTTTCCTTGAGCAGCGTATTTACAGTCAGATAAAGCTTTTTTCCGCGCATATGCGCTTCATCAATCGCCCTTATTAAATTTTCTTCATCCAGATTATTCGCATAAGCTCTCGCACCAAAGCTTCGCCCCGCAAGGTACACAGCGTCAGCGCCCGCACTAAAGGCTGCCTGCATCGTCTCATACGAACCTGCCGGCGCCAGTATCTCTGTTTTAACCATATTTTATTCTCCTGTATTTAACATCAATGTATGGCTTGACATACATAAAAAGTGCTGCACTTATCGTCACAGCACTTCCCACATACACTATCTTCTGCCATTGTTTTCCGGTATTCTGGCTTCAAGCTTAACAATCTGCTTTTGCAGTTCGTTATTCTCATCTTTAAGGCGCTCAATCTCCTTTGCTGCCTCCTCAAGCCTAATCTGAGCCGCAATAAGCTCATGCTTTAAGTCGTACTCTACCTTGTCCTTCTCCTCGATGTCGGCTTCAAGCACTTCAATCTGATGCTTTGCCTTATGGTAATCATCCGCCATATTCATCTCAAGAAGAATCTTTTGCATATCTGAATTAAGCCGCATATAATTCGGCATACCATTCATCTCATCCATCTTGTTATTGATATAAAGTGCAATCTTTTGCAAATATTCTTCACTTTCATAACCGCTCAATGTATAAACCTTACCGCCGATAAGTACCTGTATATCTGTTTTTAATGACATCAATGTCATCCTCCCATCATTTGTCTTGCTAAAAGGGGGTAAAATCTCCCACTTAGACCTTATTATAAACGATAGCAAAAAAAATTACAACCGAAAACCTTCTATTTTTCCGGACGTTCCCGATGAAAGTGGCTGTAAGCTCTTGCTGTTGCCACCCGGCCCCTCGGTGTTCTTGCAATTAATCCGTTCTGCAAAAGATACGGCTCATATACATCCTCCAGCGTGGCCGCGTCCTCCCCGATGGAAGCTGCCAAAGTATCAAGTCCCACAGGACCGCCGCCAAATCTGTCAATCATCATCAAAAGCACACCTCTGTCAATGTGGTCAAGCCCAAGCTTATCCACCTCAAGCAAATCCAGCGCATAGTCCGCTGCTTCCTTTGTAATATCTCCGTCAAACCGAACCTGGGCAAAATCCCGCACACGCTTTAAAAGACGATTTGCAAGACGCGGTGTGCCGCGGGAACGCCGCGCAAGTTCCATCGCCCCGTCATCATCTATCTTTACGCCAAGCACTGCAGCCGACCGCTTCACAATGCGGCATAAATCTTCCGGTTCATAAAATTCAAGGCGGCTGACAACACCAAATCTGTCACGAAGCGGTGCCGAAAGCATCCCTGCCCGCGTTGTCGCACCGACCAGTGTAAAGCGCGGCAAATCAAGGCGCACAGAGCGGGCCGTAGCCCCCTTGCCAATCATAATGTCAATCGCAAAATCCTCCATCGCCGGATACAAAACTTCCTCGACCTGACGGTTCATTCTGTGAATCTCATCAATAAACAGTACATC
>CABUBX010000033.1 GCA_902489925.1 uncultured Lachnospiraceae bacterium
GCCAAGTGTAGCGAACCACAAGTCGGTATCAGTAATGGTATGGATGGAGGAAGTGATGTAGCAAAATCCTTGAGCCTACGTACAGAAACTTGATCAGGCGATTAGGTGGGTAAGATTGCTGCACAAATCGAAGCCCTAAAGGTAAACGTATACCGAAGTTGTAAATCAAGAGGTTGTGGGATGAAAGATTAGAGTCTTACCTCGGGAGACCCTACTCACATATCAAAAGGTATGGTCGAAAAAGGTTTGGAGAGGGAGTCAGATGATGTCATAGTAGGCGAGAGTCGAAGGACTGAAACGATTTATAGTACAAATCGCTATGTTTAAAATAATACATATGAGCCAGAAATCGAATGGGCAGGAGAAGTAGGAACGTAACCAAGGGATACTGTTTATATTCAGAGGGGTGTTATGTAAGAATTTTAGGATAAGTCAGAGGAGTAACAACGATGGAATTGATTGAAGTGATTTTATCAAAAGAAAATCTGAACAGAGCCTATAAAAAGGTAGTATCGAATAAAGGTGCGAGTGGAGTTGACGGGGTTGCCGTTGAGGGACTGGGAGATTATATAAGGGAAAATAAGGATGAGATTGTTACATCCATTAGAAATAGAACTTATATGCCGAAGCCGGTACGGAGAGTATATATTCCGAAAGATAATGGAAAACAACGTCCATTAGGAATCCCCACAGCATTGGATAGAACTATCCAGCAGGCAATCGCACAGCCAATTGCTGATATATACGAAGAAATATTCAGTAATTATAGCTATGGATTCAGACCGGGAAGAAGCTGTCATGATGCAATCAGACAGGCACTCTGCTATCTGAATGCTGGCTATGAATGGGTAGTAGACATTGATATTGAACAGTTTTTCGACAGAGTAAATCACGATAAGTTAATTCAGATACTAAGAGAACAAGTAAACGACAGTACCACATTAAATCTGATTCGGAAATATCTGAAAGCAGGAGTAATGGAAAAAGGACTGGAAAAAGCAACTATCACGGGTGTACCTCAGGGTGGTCCACTTTCGGTTGTATGTTCTAATGTATATCTTGATAAGTTAGATAAAGAATTGGAGCAAAGGGGACTTCGTTTCACAAGGTATGCCGACGATGTGCTGATATTCACAAAAAGTGAGATGGCAGCTAACCGAGTGATGAAATCTATATGCAGCTGGTTAGAAAGAAAGCTATTTTTGAAAGTAAATGCTACGAAAACGAAAGTAGTGAGACCAACAAGAAGTAAATATCTTGGATTCACATTCCTAAAGAATGGCTCGGAATGGAAAGTCAGACCGACCAACGAAAAGAAGAAGAAGCTGAAAAAGAAGCTAAGCGAATATCTGAAAAGAGGAAAAGCAGTAGCGAGACCACTTGCAATTACAATTAAAAGAGTAAATGAGATTGTACGAGGGTGGATAAATTATTTCAGAATCGGAATGATGAAGCTGTTCATGGAAGAGTTCGGGGAGTGGTTGAGACACAAAATCCGAGTAATCATCATGAAACAGTGGAAGAGACCGAAAACCATCTACCGAAATCTATGTTATCTGAACAGGAAACATAAAAATGGATTTAGCCAAGAAGAAATATTTAAGGTTGCTAATTCCAGACTTGGATGGTACAGAAAAAGTGGAATGAACGTAGTGAATTTCATTGTCAGTAAAGATTTACTTGAAAATAGGATAAAAGATGGAGCTGGTCTGCTCAATCCCTTATCCTATTACTTAGTTAAAGTTGGAATATAAGTTGTAGAGCCGTATACGAGACACGTACGTACGGTTCAATGGGAGGGGCGAGAAAATTTATTCTCCCTCTACCCTATTACGCGGATTTATAGGGGGCGTGCTAGAAATGCACGCTGCCGCAAATTTTACAGGCTGCCGCTTTGTCATACGCGGATTTATAGAGAGCGTGCCCGCAAAAGTATGCTGTGGAAAAAAGGGTGACGACTTATTCTTGTGGTGATATAATTTGTGTTAAGGAAAACGATAAAGAAGAAGCAAAAAAAGAAGATATTTGTAAATTAAAAGTTATTTAGGGGTGTTGGACAATGAAATTAAAGAATGTTTTAATTGTTGTTAAAGATATTGAGAAATCAAAAAAATTTTACAATGACCTATTTGGTCTTGAATTGGTACTTGACAATGACGGCAACATGATTTTAACAGAAGGACTTGTACTTCAAGATGAAAAAATTTGGAAAAAGTTTTTAGGAAAGGATATTATCCCTAAAAGCAATTCTTGTGAATTATATTTTGAAGAACGAGATATAGAAGCATTTGCTGAAAAGCTGGAACGGTCTTATCCGTCAATTCAATATGTTAATAAACTTATGACACATAGTTGGGGACAAAAAGTAATTCGTTTTTATGATTTGGACGGTAATTTGATTGAAGTGGGAACACCATAATTTCTTAATTTAGAGGGAAAATAAAGCTATAGATAAATATGAAGTTGACAAAGGAATGTGATAAAATGGAAACACTTTTTGACCAATACAAAGAACTGAATATAAATGGCTCTTTGATTTGTCTTGAACAAGTTGAAGATATTTATTCTTACTTCTGCTATCCGACCAATGCAAAGGCAATAGGTTTTGAAGGAAGTATTATGTATTGCTTTATTGAGCCGTATGGGGAAATAGTTTTTGCCTGCAATCCTGATACTTGTGCAGATGTTTTTGTTTATCCGCTGGCAAGAACCTTTGAGGACTTTATGAGACTTATTCTTGCTTGTGGTTCTACTAATCCTATTGAGCAGATTATTTGGATGGACAAAGACAAATTTGAAAAACACCTCAAAGAGGAAGAAGCAATCCGCACAGAGGAACAGAAAGCGACATTAAGTTATCTTGAAACAGAGTTAGAAATTTCCCCTATTGATAATCCTTATGACTATGTAAAAGAACTGCAATCTCGCTTTGACAATAGTGGCATTGAATATAGTGATGAATACTATGATGTCTTGGGGATTGATAGAAAATAAAGATGCAGATAAATTTGAAATTTGAGGGGGCTGTTATGGGCAATAAATTGAAAAAAAATAAGAAAAAATCTTCGCCGTATGCAGATTATGAATGGGATGATGAAACAATCAGAAAAGGAAAAAACTGCTTTATATTGGGAATAGTGTTAGCATTGATGGCTATTGCCTTGCTGATATTTGGCTTGATACTTCTGAGTCAAGGAAAACAAGGGATGGGATTAGTGGTAATTGTTGGATTTATGGGAACTGCAATACTTGCATTTGTACTAATCTATAAAAATGCTGCTTATGTGATGTATTATGAAGGCACAAAGATGTATAAGAAATATGAGAATCAAGAACTATGCAAAATTGCATTATCAGATGCAAATAGCATTAAACAAAAATTCTTAGATTATAAATTTGAGGCACAGGTAGATGGATTGCTTTTCAGAAAGAAATTTTCACCACTAAGAGATTCTATTTCTTATTATGTCAGTATTTCAGAAGGAAATGATATAAAAAAATTACTCAAATGGCAGATTGACCACATAGAAAAAGCAGATAATTCTTGCGTGATTATTTTTGCATATATGGATGAAATATCAGAGAAAACAAAAGTTTTTGTGAAGAATCATGGAGTGAATATGATAGTTTCTGAGGAAGTATTTGAACCTCATACACAAGCAACAGTAATCTTAATTGCTGTGGATAAGCAAAAACAAGAAGGTTGGTATATGGATATTGGAAAAAAGAAAAAGCTGTCTTTGTATTCGCATGGATGCAGATTGATGAGAAAATGTTTGGGTATCGTTTAGTATATGCCCTTTGATTGCAGATTGCCTGCAATCTGTCACAATAAATTTTTATAGCGGCATAGTCAGGAAATGACTAACTCCTATTTAACTACTATTATGTCGTTAATTTTGTGGTTGGAGAGGTGAATAGCATGAAGCATAACGGAACTAAACGAATAGAAACCGACAGACTAATATTAAGACCATTTTGTATAGATGATATAAATGCCGCATACAAGAATTGGACTTCTGACGAGAAGGTTACAGAATTTTTAAGGTGGCCTACACATACGAGTGTAGCAGTAACAGAGAGCGTATTAAAAGGCTGGGTAGAAAAAAGTAAAAAGAAAGATTTTTATCAGTGGGCCATTGTTCTTAAAGATATTGGAGAACCTATTGGCACAATAAGTGTTGTTGATAGTAACGAATCACTGAATATTCTGCATATAGGTTATTGTATAGGAAGTAAATGGTGGCACAAGGGAATTACCACAGAGGCATTTTGTGCAATCATCCCATATTTATTTGATGAGGTTGGGGCGAATCGAATTGAGTCTCAGCATGACCCGAATAATCCGTATTCAGGAAATGTAATGAAAAAATGTGGACTGACTTATGAAGGGACATTACGCAAAGCTGATTTTAGCAATAAAGGTATCGTGGATGCCTGTATGTATAGTTTGCTGAAATCAGATTGGGAGAATGAAAAACACAGATAACTTCTAATTTCGAGGGAAAATAAAGTTATAGATAAATTTGAAGTTGCTGGAGAGTGAAAATATTGAAAGAATTTTTGGAAAAACATAAAGAAAAGATAACAACGCTTTTATTATGTGGAATTTTGCTTATTATCGTACTATCTGTTTTAGCTTTAATAAGTGGCGCAATAATGAAAGTGTTTGGGTTTGAATATCGTTCTATAGGAAGTATTATTTTGTTTTTTATTATTGCAACAATTATTTCTTATCCATTAGGATTGATTGCAGGTGCGTTTCCAAAGGCTTTATTATCTTTAGACAAAGTATCTGTGCCTACAGCAATAGCACTCTATTTAATCTTAGATACATTCGCAACTTTTGCAGGATTGAGAATTACAGATTATTGTATGCAAACTATTTCAGCAGAAGATATATCTATTTTTGTTATATCCTTAATATTTGCATTATTAGGGGCTGGTGATATTAAAAAAATTCCGCATGATGAAGAACGATGAGTCCCGGTTTAGAGGAAAATTCACAGTATTTTATGAAAAAGAGGTTCATATGGTAGATGTAAAATTTTATGATAGTATAGATGATAACTTATTGGAATTTGCAGTTATTATCTCTAAAACAAATGATAAATGGGTGTTTTGTAAACATAGAGAAAGAGACACTTATGAAGTCCCGGGAGGGCACAGAGAAAGTGGAGAAGATATTTTAACTGCTGCTAAGCGGGAATTGATGGAGGAAACTGGTGCGAAAGATTTTATTATCAAGCCGATTTGTGTATATTCTGTCAAAGGAAAAACAAGAGTAAATAAAAGCAGTGATGATGAAACATTTGGCATGCTTTTTATTGCGGATATATTTTCTTTTCAAGAAATACATAGTGAGATAGAAAAAATTTTGATTACAGATAATTTGGTAGAAAATTGGACATATCCACTAATTCAGCCTAAATTAATAGAAGAAGCAAAAAGCAGAGGATATTTGTAAATTTGAATTTTGGGAACAGGAGAAATCAAGATTGGAGGATAAATTGATGAATAAGATTTTCAAATGTCTTATTCGATTTTCAGTCTGTAAATATCACATATCCGAGTGTCACGGATGATGTTAAAGAAATTTCGAGCCGTGAGGATATTGAGTTAGCCTTAAAGCTAACGGGATTTCTGAAATATGATTTATTTGGGGAAGTGAATAGCGAAGAAGAACCTGCTATTACAATTACTTATTTTCTTAAGGATGGAACAAGCAAAACAATCTCCGCTAATAACACTACTGTCTGGTGGAACAATAAAATTCATGTAATCAAGGACAAGGAAATGTTTATCAACCTAACAGAGGGAATTTTCTTTCTGGAAGATTTACAAACAAAGTAAATCAATTTCAGTTTAGATAGAAAATAAAGATGCAGATAAATTTGAAAGTTGTAAAGGAGATTAACTATGAAAGATAAAAGCATTTTAATCAGTGTGGGAATTATTATTTATATTGCTATGTCTGGAATTGATAGATTTGTTTATCATATACCTAATGTTATTTATATTCCGGTAGCAATTCTCGGTATTGCTTTAATTTTAATTGGCTTTTTCAAAAATAAATCTAAATAACAAAATCCCAGTATATTAGGATGAAAATAGTTAAGCAAATATGAATTTCACACAGTGAATAAGTAATCGAGAGTATGGTGATGAGAAAGGATAATTAGAGATATGCAGCTAAAAGAGATGATGGATGAAATTTGTTCAAAATGGAATCTGCCCAAGGAGTACATAGAGTTTCTTTATAATCATGAAAATAACCTATACATAAATGTGAATGATGAAGATGCAGATTATTCTTATGAAAATGAAATAGAAGTATATGGTGCTAAAAGTCTGCTTGCTGGACAATATGGTTATTCTTATAATCCTGTGCAAAAGACAGTAATTGAGGATTGGAATCCCAATTATGTCGTGATTGCAAATTGTAACGCAGACCCATATTGCATAGATATTAGTTTGGATAATTCTCCTGTATATTATGCGGTGCATGGTACAGGCAAGTGGGAGTTCACAAAAGATAGTGCATCTTTAGAGAAGTTTTTTGAATTTTTTGAAAAGTAAAGATGTAATTACCGGATTTATGGCAGTGGGAAGCATCTATACAGGAAAGAATATTTTAAAAAATCATTGGCCAGTTATCAGTATTGTGATGTTGATTCTTATATCGGTTTTGTTTACTATAGCCAAGTAAACTTTAGGTTAGAGAGAAAATAGAGATATAGATAAAGTGAAATTTGAGGTGGAAATATGGCATCAAGCAAGGAATATTTAGAGTTTATTTTAGGGCAGTTATCTGAGTTAGAAGAAATTACGTATCGAGCTATGATGGGAGAATTTATTATCTATTATCGTGGCAAGATTGTAGGTGGTATCTATGATGATAGATTGCTTGTTAAACCAGTGAAATCAGCAATTAGTTATATGCCTATAGCTTCGTATGAATTACCATATGAGGGTGCAAAAGAGATGTTGCTGGTAGATGAAGTTGATAATAAGGAATTTTTGACTGGCTTGTTTTATGCAATGTATGATGAACTGCCAGCCCCAAAACCGAAAAAGAAGAAATAAGCAGATTTGTTGAGATTCATGAACTTAAGTACAAAGCTATATTCTCAGAGTAAAATAATGTCTTTGCATAACACAAAAATCCCCATGTGATTGAGGGTTGTTCACATGGGGATTATAAATTTCATATATAATTAAGCAAGTTTGTTTACTGCTAAATTTAAGCGGCTGATTTTTCTTGAAGCTGTGTTCTTGTGGAATACACCTTTCTTTGTCGCTTTGTCGATAACGCTTGTAGCGTTTAATAAAGCTGCCTTAGCTGCTTCAACGTCTTTAGCTGCGATTGCTGCATCTACTTTTTTGATTGCAGTTTTAACGCTTGAACGAATCGCTTTGTTTCTTGCTGCCTTTGTCTGAGTTACTAAAATTCTTTTCTTTGCTGATTTAATATTAGCCAATGTTTGCACCTCCGAAGATTCATTTACATTTAATTTGTATCTTTTTAATTTTATCGGTTTTCGCAATGCGGACACGGACACGGACGTTTCACGAAAACACACTGTTATTATAATAGTAGAAATTGGTCATGTTGTCAATACATATTTCTGAAAAGTTTGGTAAAAAATAAAAGAGATTTCAGTGAAAGCTTGAAGGAACGGAGGCTATGATGGGAAGAAATTTAAAGGTATTGACAGAGATTAGAACAGACCTTGCGCTTGAGGCAGCCAATGATTATTTTGATAAGCATCAGCCGCTTGAGGGAGTGTCTGTGGATGAGCATTATGATACAAAAAATGATATTTTAACAACGATTGTAAAGATTACAAGTGACGAAGGGGCAGCCTGTCTTCATAAGGCAAAGGGAACTTATATGACGCTTGAGACACCGCATCTTAATGAATTGGATGAGAATTATCATCAGGAAATTACGGAAGCGCTTATGGAACTTTTGCGTCAGCTTGTGCCTGAAATTCAAAAGAAAAAGATTCTTGTGGCAGGAATCGGCAACAGGGAAATCACACCGGATGCCTTGGGACCGCTCGTTGCAGAGCACCTGTTTATCACGCGGCATCTGATAAAGAGTTACGGAGAGGATACCGAGCTGACAAAGGGGCTTGGAAATATCAGTGCTATAGCGCCGGGTGTGATGGCACAGACCGGTATGGAGGGCAGAGAGATTATTGAAGGAATTATCAAATCCACAAAGCCGGAGTTGCTCATCGTCATTGATGCATTGGCAGCACGAAGCACAAAGCGGCTGAACCGAACAATTCAAGTGACCGATGCAGGACTTCATCCGGGTGCCGGCGTCGGCAATTACAGAAATGAGCTTACAAAGGAGACGCTTGGCATTCCGGTTATTGCCATTGGTATTCCGACGGTGATTGATGCGGCAACGATTGTCAGTGACACGATGACAGGTTTGTTTAATGTCCTTCAAAATCAGAAAAAACTTGGAACTATTTATGAAGCAATCAAGGATTTTGATGAGGAGGAAAAATATTATCTTGTCAGGGAGATGATGGAGCCTATGATGACAGATATGTTTGTGACACCGAAGGATATTGATGAAACAATCGGGCGTATCAGTTATACAGTTTCTGAAGCAATTAATTCTATCTGCCACAGGCTGTAGCATATATTAAAAAGGTAGTATATTTTTGCGGCAGATTGAAAGCAGATGGGAAGTGAGTGTATGATGTCTGAAACAGACCGATTTAAAATACAGCTTTTAAGAGCCGGGGGGCTGCTTTTATGTGCTTTGATTCTGATGCAGCTTAAAATGAAAAATGAAAATCCCGTTTGGCTTTTGTTTGAAATTGTTTTTCCGGCAAGCGGCTATGACGTTGAAGATTATTCGGGAACTTTCATGGAGAAAGGGGCAGAGCTTGCCGAAAAATGCCTGTTTCCGGCAGCTGCTTACTTGCACGGACAAAATGAGAGAAATTCGGTTACGGTAGCGGAATTTTATCCGACGGTGACAGAACTTAGCCGTTTTGATGAGGAAAATACAAATGAGAGTGAAAGAGCCGCACATGAACTTATTGAAAAAGCCGGTGAAGAAAACGCTGCGGCAAGGGCAGAAAACATACAAAATGGCGCGGTGGCAGAAGCTAAGCCGGAAAACGAAAATGCGGTTGCAGCCAATACAAAGCCCGGCGCTTTGGGCACAGTATATCCGATGGCTTCACTTTTAGATTACAATTTTTTGATGAATAATTTTTTTATTGTGGATTCCTCCACCTCCTGCGACAGCAGTGTGATTGAGCCTAAAACACTGTTGGAAAAGGATATGACGATTGACTTATCTGCAGATGGACCGAAGGTGCTGATTTATCATACACATTCGCAGGAAACCTTTGCAGATAGCGTCCCGGGGGATGAATACGGCAGTGTCATCGGTCTTGGAAATACATTAACCGAGCTTTTGGAAAATAAATATAATATAGAGGTTTATCATGATAAGGGCGTTTATGATGTGATTGACGGACAGTTAGACCGCAGTGAGGCTTATTCGATGGCGCTGCCGGTTGTTGAAAAAATATTGGCGGAGAATCCTTCGATAAAAGTTGTCATTGATTTACATAGGGACGGTGTTGATGAAAATACGCATCTGGTGACAGAGGTGAACGGAAAACCGACGGCGCAGATTATGTTCTTTAACGGGTTGTGCCGCGGTGCGGTATCGGGCACCAATGGCTATATGCAAAATCCGTATCTGAGTGATAATCTTGCGTTAAGTCTTCAGCTTCAGCTGAAGGCGGCTGAAAAATATCCTGATTTTACACGGCGGATTTATTTGCGCTCATACCGCTATAACATGCATGTGGCGCCGAGAACTCTGCTTGTGGAATGTGGCGCCCAGACAAATACGGTTGAGGAGGCACATAATGCGATGGAACCGTTGGCAGATATTTTATACAGCGTGCTTTCGGGCACATGAAATCAAAGATTTTCTTGTATTTGAAGGCCATGCTGTGCTATAATGTCCACGAATGTATATTGAAGATAATAAAGAAAATGAAATATAAGGGAGGACGTGCTCTTTGAGTATGGATCAGAGTAAGATAAGAAACTTCTGTATCATTGCCCATATCGACCATGGCAAATCGACATTGGCAGACAGAATTATAGAAAAAACAGGACTTTTAACAAGCCGTGAGATGCAGGCTCAAATTCTTGATAATATGGAACTTGAGCGGGAGAGAGGTATTACAATTAAATCACAGGCTGTGCGCATTGTGTATAAAGCAAAAGACGGACAGGAATATATTTATAACCTTATTGATACACCGGGACATGTCGATTTTAACTACGAGGTATCCCGAAGTCTTGCAGCCTGCGATGGCGCGATTTTGGTTGTCGATGCGGCACAGGGCATCGAGGCACAGACATTGGCCAATGTGTATTTGGCACTTGACCATGATTTGGACATTATGCCGGTCATTAATAAAATTGATTTGCCGAGTGCAGAGCCGGACAGAGTAGTTGCTGAAATTGAGGATGTGATTGGTCTTGAAGCCCATGATGCGCCGAGAATTTCGGCAAAAAGCGGCCTTAACGTAGACGAAGTGCTTGAACAGATTATCGAAAAGATTCCGGCACCGAACGGCGATGCTTCGGCACCTTTAAAAGCGCTTATTTTTGACGCGATTTATGACCCTTATAAGGGTGTTATTGTATTTTTCAGAGTTAAGGACGGACGTGTGGCTAAGGGCACGAAAGTGCGCATGATGGCAACGAAGGCTGAATTTGATGTTGTCGAGGTTGGTTATTTTGGTGCAGGCCAGTTTATTCCGTGTGATGAGCTGACAGCAGGTATGGTTGGGTATTTAACAGCAAGTATTAAGAATCTGACGGATACCCGTGTCGGCGATACAATCACAGATGCAGCCCGTCCGTGTGACGAGGCACTGCCGGGTTATAAAAAGGTTAATCCTATGGTTTACTGCGGTGTTTATCCGGCGGATGGCGCAAAATATCAGGATTTGAGAGATGCCCTTGAAAAGCTTCAGCTCAATGATGCTTCGCTTCAGTTTGAGGCCGAGACATCTGTTGCCTTGGGCTTTGGATTTAGATGCGGCTTCCTCGGACTTTTGCATCTGGAAATCATTCAGGAACGTCTTGAGCGTGAATATAACCTTGATTTGGTGACAACGGCGCCTTCGGTTATTTATAAAGTGCATAAGACAAACGGTGAAGTGATAGAACTTACAAATCCGACCAATATGCCTGACCCGTCGGAAATCGAATATATGGAGGAACCGGTTGTTTCAGCAGAAATTATGGTGACTACAGAATTTATCGGACCGATTATGGAGTTGTGCCAGGAAAGACGCGGCGTTTATCTTGGCATGGAATATATGGAAGCAACAAGAGCACTTTTGCATTATGATTTGCCGCTCAACGAGATTATTTATGATTTCTTTGACGCCTTAAAATCACGTTCAAGAGGATATGCTTCTTTCGATTATGAAATGAAAGGCTATGTCCGTTCGGATTTGTGCAAGCTTGATATTTTAGTCAACCGTGAGGAAGTTGACGCCCTGTCATTTATTGTTTTCAGCGGGTCTGCCTATGAGCGCGGAAGAAAGATGTGTGAAAAGCTTAAAGAGGAAATCCCAAGACAGCTTTTTGAAATTCCGATTCAGGCGGCAATCGGCAGTAAAATTATAGCCCGTGAGACTGTAAAGGCTATGCGCAAGGACGTCCTTGCAAAGTGCTATGGCGGTGATATCAGCCGTAAGCGTAAGCTTCTTGAAAAGCAAAAAGAAGGTAAAAAGCGTATGCGCCAGATTGGCAACGTGGAAATTCCGCAGAAGGCCTTTATGAGCGTATTAAAGCTGGATGACAAATAATATAAAATAGTGTGCGGCTCTGTAAATTTTGCCCGGCGATGCTAAGATGCATACGGTGCAAAATCTTCAGAGCCGCATTGTATTTTTATGTATTGATGATAAATGTAAAAACACTTGCACCGAGTATTATTGAATATAAAACATGATTTTTGTAATATATTCTTTTTCATTTCCGGTAGTCAGATTGTCGTGTATACAAAATTCGTAAGAGTCGGAGATAATGTCTAAATGATTTTCTTTGCAGTATTCAAATATTTTTTCGTAAGTGCCGTCGATTTTTAAATATTCGCCGTAATGATAGGCAACAACGCAGCGTCCGGCAGGCAGATATTGAAGCTCGGAAATGTTTTCGGCATATTCAGAAGATAAAAAAGCTAATGAAGCCGCTACGTATTCTCCGGCCAAAAGTCTTTGCATCGGGACACTGACTCCGACCTCGTAAAAAATAGGGACATTTTTAGCTGCGGCCGTTGTAAAGCATTTTTTTGTGGCAATACTGATTTCCGTCAGTGTGTAGGGCGGTGCGACAGGCTGACAGAAAATATAATGTCCATGCACATTTTCAGTATGCACATTCTGATGCGGCATCTGACTTATCTGTTGGCGAAAGGCATCCTGGGTCGCGCATTTTTGAAGAAGTCTTTTTTTAATGCCGGAGAGCTTGGCAATCTGACTGTCGATAACGTCGATTTGATGTCTGAAGCTTTCGCTGCTTGTCTCAAAATTTCGGTTGGCCATATAGTCTTTAATTTCATCAAGCGAAAAGCCGATGGTTTTCATAATCATAATTGTGTCTAATGTATCCAGCTGCATGGCGCTGTAGTACCGATAGCCGGTTTGAGGATGTGTATAGGCCGGTTTAAAAAGGTCGATTTTGTCATAAAAAATTAAAGTCTGTTTGGAAATCTTCTGATATCCGGCCAATTCCCCAATCGAAAAAAAATCCTTCATAAATAAAGTACACCTTCATAAATAAAATATGCCTTGACCTTATAGTAACTATATCCTTTATTATAAGACCATGACAGAATAATGACAACATATTTAGGAGGATTTTATGATTAAAGAATTTGAAAGAAAAGCAACCTATGGGCAGTTTTTGAAGAATCTGCTGCCTTCAATTATTACCATGATTTTTTTATCGTTTTATACGACTATTGACGGCTATTTTGTATCAAAATATGCCGGCTCGGATGCTCTGGCAGGAATCAATATTGTGATTCCCGTGACCTGTGTGATTTTTGGTATTTCTGTCATGCTGGCTACAGGCTCAGGGGCGATTATCGGTGAGAGAATGGGGCAGGGAAAATGGGAAAAGGTACGTAGCCTTTTTAGTTTTGTATGCGCGGCGCTTTTAGTTTTTTCAATTATATTTACCGTCGCAGGACTTGTATTCTTAAATCCGATAGCAAGAATGCTTGGGGCGAGTGAACGGTTAATGCCGCACGTGCTTCCGTATCTGGCAGTGATTTTTGTCGGCACAATACCGATGGCATTTAAGCTGTTTTTTGAATATCTTGTGCGTACCGACGGCAGTCCGAAGGTGGCGCTTATCATGTCAACGGCGGGGCTTATTCTCAACGTAATTTTAGACTACATTTTTGTCGGTCCGATGGGACTTGGAACATTAGGTGCGGCTTTGGGCACAACAATTTCAATCAGTGTCAGCGCTATTATAGGATTTGTATATTTCCTGAAATTTTCCAATATTCGTTTTGTGCGTCCAAAGGCAGACTGGCGTGCGCTTTTACATTCCTGTACCAATGGCAGCAGCGAAATGTTTACAGAGCTGTCTACAGGCATTACTACATTTTTATTTAACACAATTATTTTTAAATATTATGGTGAGGACGGTATTGCGGCGATTACAATTATCATGTATATTTACTATTTTTTTATTGCGTTTTACATGGGTATTGCGGTCGCTACAGCGCCGATTATCAGCTATAACTTTGGTTCCGGAAATATGAATAAAATCAGAGAGACACTGCGCTATAGCTTTTTGACAATAGCTGTCAGCTCAATCCTTGTTTGCGCGGCATCGTATTTATTGGGGCCGTCAATCATCGGTCTTTTTGCAGAACAGGGACATGTGTTTGACTTAACGTGGGAAGGCTTGAAAATTTTTGGTACCTTGTTTCTGTTTATCGGAATCAATGTTTTTATGTCAGGTTATTTTACGGCACTTGGCAACGGACTTATTTCAGCGGTGATTTCTCTGTTGCGCTCTTTGCTTCTTGTTGTTGCTTTTATATTTGTTTTACCGGTATTTATGGGCGTTTACGGTGTGTGGGCGGCAATGCCTGCGGCCGAGCTTGTGACAATTGTTGTTTCGCTGATAATGTTTATCATTTTCGGAAGAATATGGAGAAGCGCACAAATTGCGTGATATTTGACAAAATCACTTGCAGATAAGGCGAATTTGCGGTATTCTACAGATAGAACTTTAAAAATACTTTTAAGAGGAGTCGTTAGCGTGAAACAGGATATGATTGTTATTTTGGATTTAGGCAGTGAAGAAAATGCAGCGCTTGCCCGTGAAATCAGAGATATGGGTGTATACAGCGAGATTCATCCCCATGATATTACAAAAGAAGAATTATTAAAGCTTCCGAATGTGAAAGGCATTATTTTAAATGGCGGACCGAATCATATCGTTGACGGTGTTCGGATTGACGTTTCAAAGGACGTTTACGAATGTGGTATTCCGATGCTTGCCGTGTCACATGAGCCGGCTGTCTGTGAAAGAAAGCTTGAGGCATGGCCGGAGGATAAGACAGAGGTTTTATCTGACTTTGTATTTAATGTATGCCAGTCTCAGAAAAACTGGAACATGGAGAACTTTATTGAAGACCAGGTAGCCCTTCTTCGTCAGCAGATTGGTGACAGAAAAGTATTGCTTGCGCTTTCGGGCGGTGTAGACAGCTCAGTTGTTGCAGCGCTTTTAATTAAGGCTGTAGGCAAGCAGCTTGTGTGCGTTCATGTCAACCACGGTCTCATGAGAAAAGGTGAGTCTGAAAGCGTTATTCAGGTATTTAAAAACGAGATGGATGCAAACTTAATTTATGTAGATGCGTCTGAAAGATTTTTAAATAAGCTTGCCGATGTCTGTGACCCTGAGAAGAAACGTAAAATCATCGGTGCAGAGTTTATCCGTATTTTCGAGGAAGAAGCAAGAAAGCTTGAAGGTATTGATTTCCTTGGACAGGGAACAATTTATCCGGATATTATTGAGAGCGGTACAAAGACAGCAAAGGTTGTAAAGTCACATCATAATGTCGGCGGTCTTCCGGAAGATTTGGCTTTTGAGCTTGTAGAACCGTTAAAGATGCTTTTCAAGGATGAGGTTCGCGCATGCGGCAAAGCACTTGGCCTTCCGGATGATATGGTTTATCGTCAGCCGTTCCCGGGTCCGGGACTTGGTGTTCGCTGCCTTGGCGCAATTACAAGAGAGCGTCTTGAAGCTGTGCGTGAGTCTGATGCAATTTTAAGAGAAGAATTTGCAAAATCAGGCCTTGCAGGAAAAGTATGGCAGTATTTTACGGTTGTGCCTGATTTCAAGTCAGTCGGTGTTAAGGATAACGCGAGATGTTTTGAATATCCGGTAATCATCCGTGCGGTTAATACGATTGATGCCATGACCGCGTCCGTAGAGCAGGTGCCTTGGGATGTATTGTTAAAAATCACAGACAGAATTATTCATGAGGTGAAAAATGTCAATCGGGTATGCTATGATTTGACACCGAAGCCTTGCGGAACAATTGAGTTTGAATAATATATTAGAGCCAAGAAATGCCTATTTTACGGGCTTTCTT
>CABUBX010000034.1 GCA_902489925.1 uncultured Lachnospiraceae bacterium
AAACACCATTTCCGACAGTATACTCCGGACCAAAAAATTGTCCCCCACTGATTTCTTCAGGCTTTGTATCGCAGCCAATCATTGTATACCATGGATGCTCACAGTCCTTTATAACAATATTTTTTTCCGTTTTTTCAAGAACAATATCCTCTCTACCATCATAGACGCCGATTTCCTCTGCCATCCATACAGGTCGAAGGTCCGTGCGCGCAATAAACTCTGTATTGCACCGGCACACTTCATTTCCGGAATTATAAAATTCATATGTAATGATTAAGCCGAGATGTCCGTCCGGAATCATCTGCGTACGCTTAATTTTTACAGTCGTATGTCCAAGTCCATTGTCATAGCCAAACACATTTTTATGCGGATAGTTTTCAAACGAATCCGCATGCGTCCAACAATTGACTGTTTTTGCAGTCTCATCCTCGAAGCGAAGCCAGAAGCCGTCTAAGAGCTTAATCGGATAAAGCCAAAGCCCGCCCATTTCATTTTCAAGATGATGCCCAAAATCAGGGAAAAAGCCATCAATTGTTCCAATCAATTTTAAACGCTCATTCGCACACACATACTGGCGGCGCGTACACTGTACAGATGCTTTCATAAATCAAAAATCCTCTCTTTCAACCTTTTGTGCCCGATGAAATAGAAATACCATCAATAATGTACTGCTGTGCAATAAAGAATAAAATTAAAATCGGCAGCATTACAAGAATTGTTGCAGCCATCAGCTGATTCCACTGGCTGGTATACATTCCCTTGAAGAATGAAAGTCCAAGTGAAAGTGTAAATTTACGGCTGTCATATAAATAGATTAACGGTCCGTTAAAGTCATTCCATACGCCCATGAATGTAAAAATAGCAACTGCCGTTAAAACAGGCTTACACATCGGCATAATAATTCTTAAAAACACCCTGAACGGTCCTGCACCGTCAATACGGGCTGCCTCATCAAAATCCTTTGGAATACCGGACATGTATTGTCTCAATAAGAAAATATTAAATGCGCCGCCGCCAAAGAAGGCAGGAACAATTAAAGGTAAAAATGTATCTACCCATCCAAGCTCACGAAATACCAAATATTGAGGAATCATCGTAATCTGTCCCGGAAGCATCATTGTTGCCAAAAGAATTAAAAACCACGCTCTTTTTCCTCTGAAATTAAATCTTGAAAAACCGTAGGCAACAATCGCTGAACTTAACAGTGTTCCAAATAAAACAGGGATTAAAATAATCAATGTATTTCTCAAATAAAGGAAAAACGGAATTGATGTAATCGCCCTGGCAAAGTTTTCAAGATGGATTTCCTTCGGGAAGAAATTTAAAGAATAAATTTCCGCATCCCCTTTGACTGCCATACAAATTGTCCACAAAAGCGGAATCATGACAATGACGGCACCCGCAAAAAGAATCAGCATGGAAATGATTCGCATAACTGTATTAAAACGGCTTGTTTTTTCTTTCATTTTTCATCCCTCCTATCAGATTTTATCGTCATTCTGGTAATATACCCAGAAGCTTGAACTCTTAATGACAAGCAATGAGAATACAAGAATAATAGCAAACATTACCCATGCCATCGCTGCGGCATAGCCCATCTCGTAATCTTTATATGCTGTTGTATATAAAAGTAAATTATAGAACAATGTAGACTTTAACGGCCCGCCTTCTGTCATTACAAAAGCCTGAGTAAAATACTGGAAAGAACTGATAACCGCCATAATCACGTTAAAGAAAATTGTTGGAGAAATCAACGGTACTGTAATTTTGAAAAATGACTGGATTGAATTTGCACCGTCAATTGCAGCAGCTTCCTTAACTTCTTCACTAACCCCCTGAAGTCCGGAAAGGTAAATAATCATTGTATTACCAATACCCCAAACACCCATGATAATCATCGCATACAAGGATGTTTTAGGATTATTCAGCCATGCCGGCCCTTTGATTCCAAAAACGGACAACGCTTGATTCAAAATACCGGACTCGCCAAAAATCTGAATCCAAATCATCGAAGCTGCAATTGTCGGGATAATCGATGGTAAAAAGTAAATCAGACGGAATGCCTTCATAAAACGAATTCTCATATTTAAAAGCAGTGCAATTGCCAAAGACATAATCTGATAAAACGGAATTGAGATTAAACAAAATTTAAAAGTTACCTTTAATGCCTGATAAAAATCCGGATCCTTAAATAAACGTACATAATTCTTTGTTCCTATAAATTCTACCGTACTTAGACCTGTAACAATATCCCAGTCACATAATGAAAGTACCGCCGAAAAGAGCATCGGAATCAATGTAAACAGAAAAAAGCCAAGGATCCACGGTAAAACACAAAGGTAACCGTATCTATTCGCTCTTTTTTCTCCCACTGTCCTTGCAGATTTATTTTTTGCTTTCACGCTAAAACCTCCTTTTTAAGTTATACAAAAAGGGGGATTCTTATTTTTTCAAATCAAGAATCCCCCTCACCTCAATCAATCTTTTAATTCGTCTGTTATTCTAATTCAGACTTTACTTCCGCTACAACGTTATCAAGAATTGTCTGTGTATCGGATGTATGGAAGATAATGTTTTCAAACATTTCTTTTGTTTTTTCGTTAATCTTGCTTCCCATTTTTGAGCGCATACCGATTGGCTGTACGCTGTAATCAATCGCCTGAAGATATGCCTTGTGGTCATCATCTAATGTCGCCTCAAATGAATCAATTAAAGATTCATCTGTAGGAATAATACCATTAATTTCTGTTCTCACCTCAGAAGCATGCTTTGATGTCATGAATTTAATAACTTCCCATGCAGCTTCAGGATTTTTGCAGTTTGCACCGATTGCATAACCTGCTGCACATAAATAGGATGTATGATTTCCCGGAATTAAAGCCATACCGTAGTTTGCACCGCTGGCATCCATTGCAGCCTTATCCCATGCACCGCTTACAAACATCGCAAGTTTTCCGGCACCCATCATTGCTGTAGCACTTCCGAATGTATCTAAATCAGATGCTGCCGGAGATACTTTGTTCGGTTCCTCAGCCATAGCAAAATATTTATCTAAAGCTTCAGCTACTTCAGGACTGTTTAAATAACCTTCACACTCTGTACCGTCTTCATTCATAAAGTTAAGACCTAAAGATTCAACATAAGTAAGGACCGCATACTCCCAGTTCTGAGCGTTAAAACCATACTGCTCATAAGTTCCGTCTTCATTCTTAACAGTCAGTTTTTCTGCTGCGCTCATCAAATCATCCCATGTCCACTCATTTGTAGGATATTCAAGACCTGCTGCATCAAACATATCCTTATTATAGAATAAGCAGATTGTATTATCATCTGTAACCATGTAGTGCTGTTTGCCGTCGATTTTTCCCATATTGATTAAAGAATCCGGCAATGACTGTTCATAGTCAGCATCTGCTGCGATAATATCATCCATCGGTGTTGTGAGTCCTTTATCTACCCATTTAAAGAAATCACCTTCACCTGAAGCAAAAATATCATAACCATCGCCTGATGAAAAAGATGTTGTCAATCTGTCACCGTAACCATCGCCCGGTACAAGGTCAAACACTAATTCGATATTCTTGTCGTTTGTCTTATTAAACTCCTCAACAAGCTGTAATTCAGGTTTAGAATCTTCGGATGTTCCCCATTTTGTCATACGAATAACTGTTTTTTCTCCGCTGTTTTCTTTATCGGCGCTGCTCTCGCTGCCTGCTGCCGGTTTTGTCTCCGGCGCCTTGCTGTCACCGCCACCACAGCCTGTCATCATTGTTGCTGCCATAGCCGCAGCCATCATTCCTGCAAAAAATCTCTTTTTCATGAAAATCTCCTCCTTAATTGTTCATTGTTTCCTTCTTTGCAAGCTTTACATTTTTCGAAAACGTTTTTGTTAATGTTTTAAAAAAATAGCCGTAATATTGGCTTGATATTTTAATAACTATCACTGACAACGGATATTTTAATTATTCAATTTACCTTTTCGAAAACGTTTTTGTAACTATACTTTAGCATACCGTTTTAAGATTGTCAATATCTTTTTACAATTTTTCATGATTTTTATTACTTTTCATCATTTTATTGTACAAAATGACAGAACTCCGGATGAGTTTTACCCGGAGTTCTCTTTATATCACTATCACTATCTCCATGCTAAAGGTTCTTTAACCGTTGCGCGTTTCACAAATTTATACCCGGCATAAATATGTCCATACTCCTTATGTTCCTGAATCATATGGTACAATATCTCGCCGCCCATATGACCAATTTCGTAAGGTGACTGGGACACTGTTGTCAATCCGCCATTAATATACTTTGCTGCCGGAATATCGTCAAAACCAACAACAGAAATATCTTCCGGAACACGCAGCCCCTTTGAATTTAATGCCTTAATGACCCCAATAGCCATCAAATCACTGGCACAAAAAACAGCTGTCATACCACAGCAGTTCTCAAGCAGACGAAAAGTTGCCTCATAAGCCTTTTCCTCCTCAAATTCACCATCTTCCACCCAGGACTCATCCATCTCAAGCCCTGCCTCTTCCAGCGCCAAAAGATACCCCTTTAATCGCCTTTGGGCAACACTTGCCGTCTTTTTTCCGTTCATCATTGCAATTTTTTTATGTCCGAGACCAATTAAATAATGCACAACATCATAGGATGCTTTTGCATTATCAATTGACAATCCGCAAACATTTTGACTTTTATACTCTCCTTCAACGACAACACATGGAATTTCGCTGCTCATCAGTTCCCTATAATACGGCTCATTTGTATTCAAACCTGAAACCAAAACCCCATCAATATTTTTCTGCCTGCAAAGCTGAATATAACTTAGTTCACTTTGCTTTGCCGCATTTGTCGTCAATATGATAAAATCAAAATCATGTTCCAAAGATGCCTGATACATCCCACTAATCAACCCAAATACAAATCCGCTTTCATCCTTTTCAACAAGACCGGACACCAAAAAAGCCAGGGTTTTCTGAGCTTTCCCCCCAAGTGATCGGGCATTTGCATCCGGCATATAATTCAATTTTTGGGCAATTTCCTGAATTTTTCTTTTTGTTTCCGGATTCACATCACTATATCCGTTCAAAGCCTTAGAAACTGTTGTAATTGACACACCCGCTTCTTTTGCCAAATCTCTGATTCCTACTCTAGCCATCATTTTCCATCCTTCTTTTTTATGATATAGGAGTCAAAAGATATCTGCTGTCTTTTTATTTATGTATATTTCTATATGACACCTTTATATTTTTATTATATCACATTTTTATATTTGAACCCAGTATTTAAGCGCTTATTTTCCATCCTATGAACAATATAGCACACACCCTTCTCATACGAAAACGTTTTTGTTTATTATATCATCCCACTGTATTTTTTTCTACTATTTTTTACTGATTTAATTTTAATTCCGGCACAAAAAAATGGTGTAACCGTAAAATCCGGGTTACACCATAGCAATTGCCATTTTTATTATTCTTTGTCTTCAAAGGCTTCCTTTACTTTTTCCATAAAGCTTTTCTTTTTGCCCTCGCCATGACCTTCTTCTGCCGGCTTAGTGACACTTTCACCGCGCATTGCGGCATCAAACTGTCTCAGTGCTTCTTTTTGTTCATTTGTCATCTTTTCCGGAACCTGAACAACAAGTGTTGCGTAATGGTTACCTCTGACATTTTTATTTCTCAGCGAAGGCACACCTTTGCCTCTCAATGTAATACGTGTGTCTGTCGGTGTTCCCGCTTTGATAGTATACTTCACATCGCCATCTACTGTTTTAATTGTAATTTCGGCGCCAAGGGCGGCATCCACAAATGAAATCGGCACTGTCGAATAAATATCGTAGCCCTGCCGCTGGAACAAAGGATGTCTGTCTACAGTAATGCCGACAAGCAAATCACCTCTTGGGCCGCCGTTTGTTCCCGGCTCACCCTTGCCTGCAACGCGGACACTCTGCCCTGAATCCACACCTGCAGGAATAGAAATCTGAATTTTCTTTGTATTCTTAACATAACCTGTACCGGCACAATCCTTACATTTATCCTTAATAATCTTACCTGTACCATGACAGTCCGGACATGTCTGAACATTTCTCACTGTGCCGAATAAAGACTGCTGCGTATAAGTTACCTGTCCGCGGCCGCCGCACTTTGAACATGTCTGCGGCTGTGTTCCCGGCTTTGCACCTGTACCGTGGCAATGCGGACATTCATCCTTTAAAGCCATCTCAATTGTCTTATCGACACCAAAAACAGCCTCCATAAAGGAAATTCGCATATTGATTTTGACATTCGCCCCCTGCATCGGGCCGTTATATGCCTGACGGCGTCGGCCGCCGCCAAATAAATCGCCGAAAATATCACCGAAAATATCGCCCATATCACCCGAGAAGTCAAAACCGCCGAAGCCACCGCCGCCGGGACCGCCCTGCTCAAAGGCTGCATGACCAAACTGGTCGTATTGTTTTCTTTTTTCTGAATCACTTAATATTGCATAAGCCTCCGATGCTTCCTTAAACTTTGCTTCCGCTTCTTTATCTCCCGGATTTGTATCAGGATGATATTTTTTTGCAAGCTGACGGTATGCTTTCTTTATCTCTGCGTCTGACGCTGTCTTTGACACGCCGAGCACTTCATAATAATCTCTTTTACTTTCTGCCATATGCGCTCACCTTCTTATCACACAAATGAGGATGCCGGGGGCTTATGACCCCTCAGCAACCTCATTTTCATTAAATCACATCTATACGCCAAAGCGCTTATTATACTTCTTTATAATCAGCATCTACAACGTCATCGGCCTGCTGATAATTTGCACCTGTATCCTGAGGACCTGCCTGAGGGCCACCCTGCTGACCTGCTGCTGCACCGGCTGCCTCATACATCTTTGCAAACACACCCTGTGCTGCATCCATCAGTCTCTGTTTTGCTGCTTTAATATCTTCAATCTGTGCGTCTGTCATGTCATCCATCGGTGTAGAATCAAGAAGTGCCTTCATGCTGTCAAGCTCTGACTGAACCTTAGCTTTATCATCTGCGCTGACCTTATCGCCAACTTCATCTAACGCTTTCTGTGTCTGGAACATCATCGCATCCGCTTCATTGCGGGCTTCGATACCCTCTTTACGCTTCTTATCCTGTGCCTCAAACTGTGCTGCCTCTTTAACAGCCTTTTCAATATCTGCATCAGACATATTTGAACCTGCTGTAATTGTAATATGCTGCTCACGGCCTGTTCCTAAATCCTTAGCGGATACATTAACGATACCGTTGGCATCAATATCAAATGTAACCTCAATCTGAGGGATTCCTCTTGGTGCCGGTGCAATACCGTCAAGTCTGAACTGACCTAAGCTCTTGTTATCTCTTGCAAACTGTCTTTCACCCTGTACAACATTGATATCAACTGCTGACTGGTTATCTGCTGCTGTAGAGAAAATCTGGCTCTTTCTTGTAGGGATTGTTGTGTTTCTCTCGATTAAGTGTGTCGCAATACCGCCCATTGTTTCAATTGAAAGTGTCAATGGTGTAACATCAAGAAGAAGGATATCGCCTGCACCTGAATCGCCTGCTAATTTACCACCCTGGATAGAAGCACCTACTGCTACACATTCATCCGGGTTTAAGCTCTTGCTTGGCTCTTTGCCTGTGAGCATCTTAACTTTTTCCTGTACTGCAGGAATACGTGTTGAACCGCCGACTAATAATACTTTTCCAAGCTCTGCAGCTGTGATACCTGCATCTCTTAAAGCATTCTGAACAGGGATAACTGTTCTCTCAACAAGGTCTGATGTCAACTCATCGAATTTCGCTCTTGTAAGGTTCATATCAAAATGCTTAGGGCCTTCTGCTGTAGCTGTGATAAATGGCAGGTTAATATTTGTTGTAGCTGCACTTGAAAGCTCTTTCTTAGCCTTCTCTGCTGCTTCACGAAGTCTCTGCATAGCCATCCTATCGCCTGATAAATCAATGCCCTCTGCCTTCTTAAATTCTTCAAGCATATAGCGTGTAATCTTTTCATCAAAATCATCGCCGCCGAGTCTGTTGTCACCGCTTGTTGCAAGTACTTCGATAACGCCGTCGCCAATCTCGATAACAGAAACGTCGAATGTACCGCCGCCTAAGTCGTATACCATAATTTTCTGTTCTTTTTCATTATCAAGACCATAAGCTAAAGCTGCTGCTGTAGGCTCGTTAATGATACGCTTAACATCTAAGCCTGCAATCTTACCTGCATCCTTTGTTGCCTGTCTCTGTGAGTCATTGAAATAAGCAGGAACTGTAATAACTGCCTCTGTAACCTTTTCACCCAAATAGCTTTCAGCATCTGCTTTTAATTTCTGAAGAATCATTGCTGAAATTTCCTGTGGTGAATACTTCTTGTCATCAATTGCTACTCTGTAATCAGAGCCCATATGTCTCTTGATTGATGAAATTGTCTTTTCTGCATTTGTCACTGCCTGACGTTTTGCAGGCTCACCAACCAGTCTTTCACCTGTCTTTGTAAATGCTACAACAGACGGTGTTGTTCTTGCGCCTTCTGTATTTGCAACAACTACCGGCTTTCCGCCTTCCATAACTGCAACACATGAATTTGTTGTACCTAAGTCAATACCAATGATTTTACTCATAATAAATTCCTCCTGAATCTAAATATCTATAATTAAAATGTTTCTTACAAATTTACTCTGCCACAATAACCATACTGTGACGAATGACTTTTTCTTTATACATATATCCTTTTTGAAGTTCCTGTGCAATGACACCGGATTCATATTCCTCACTTGCTGTCTGCATCACCGCATTGTGGAAGTTCGGGTCAAATTCTTTTCCGACAGCTTCAATAGCTGTAACGCCGGCCTGCTCCAGAATACCCATGAGTTTTTTATAAATCATCTCCATGCCCTGAGCAAAAGAGCTTTCTTTATCAGCCTCGCTCATTGCCGTCAGACCTCTTTCAAAATCATCAACAACCGGTAAAATCTTTTCAACCATTGTTGAAGCGCCGGAATCAAACATTTGGCTCTTTTCTTTCTCAGTACGCTTTCTGAAATTATCAAACTCAGCCATCTGACGAATAACCTTATCGTTTAATTCTTCAATCATCTGGTCTTTTTTATCTTTTTTCTTTCCAAAAAGCTTTGACTTTTTCTTATCGCCTTCCTCCGCCTTTGCCGCATCTTCTGATGTCTCGCAGGCTTCGGCAGCTTCCTCTGTTTTTGCTTCTTCCTCCAAAGTTTCGGAAGCTTCAGAAGTCTCAACTTCTTCTTCAGAAGTTATCTCTATATCCTTATCCATATCTGCCAACACTATTCACCTCGTTTATCTTTCTTAAATATCTCATCCAGCTGATTCATCATCGTCTGGAGATTGCCAACAACTTTTTTATAATCCATACGCTTAGGTCCGATAATACCAATCGTTCCCTGAACACCTTCCTCAAGCTCATAAGTTGCAGTCACAATACTGCAGTCCTTCATCGTCCCCACCGGAGACTCTGAACCGATATAAACCTGAATCGCATTCTTTTCTTTATCATCACGCTCAAGTTCTTCTGTCACAAGCTCTGTCAAAGCTTTCTTTTCCTCAAGTGCATATATTAATTCGCTGGCCTTTTCGGTATCGCACAATTCCGGATATTTAAAAAGGTTTGTTGTTCCGCTTGTATAAATCTCCACATCGTCTTCTTCCTGAATGGCTGCTGCGATTGTATCAATAATGTCGTTAATCACCTGATTGTGGCCTTCGGCCTGTTTTTTAAGCTGTCCAATCAATTCCATATTAATTTCCTGAAGGCTAAGTCCCTGCAGGAAAGTATTCAGTACAAGATTTAACTTTACAACATCCTCCGGCATAATATCCGAAGCTGTGTTAATAAGCTTATTCTTTATAATGTTGCCGTCTAACATAAGCACAACCAAAATCTGTGTCGGCTCAACCAGCGACAGCTGAATAAATCTGAGCTTATTGCGCTTATACTGCGGTGAAGAAATCAATGACGCATAATTGGTATTCGCCGCCAAAAGCTTTGCCATACGCTTTAAAAGCTGGTCAACCTTATCAGCCTTCTCAATCATCATCTCTTTCATATCATCGACTTCGGCAATCTTTTCCTTCATAAGGTTATCAACATAAAATCTATAGCCCTTGTCTGAAGGAATACGTCCGGCAGACGTATGCGGCTGAATAATAAAGCCTAATTCCTCCAAATCTGCCATCTCATTACGGATTGTCGCGGAACTTAAATTCAAATCCGTGAATTTTGAAATGGTTCTTGAACCAACCGGATCTCCTGTATTCAGATAGGTCTGAATGATTGCATTAAGAATCTTCACTTTTCTCTCATCTAATTCCACGATGTCACCTCTTTTTCTTGTTATTAGCACTCGTTGTTTTAGAGTGCTAACACTTTCTGTACATAACATAGCACTATCTAAAAACTTTGTCAAGCGGATTTTTCAAAATTTTATACTTTTCTTTTAAAAGAAGGTCTTTTATAATGAAAGAAAACAGCCGCAGACGTTTGCTGCAGCACTCTGTCTGCTATGATTACCCATTACAGGAGGAAATATGTCCAAACCACTTGCACTTTATATACATTTTCCATTTTGCAAAAAAAAATGCCGCTACTGCGACTTTCTTTCATTTTCGTCACTCGGGCGGACAGACATCTATATGGATGCCCTGATGAATGAGCTTCGCACTATACCGGCAGCATTACTCAAGCATCATGATTATATGATTACATCTATATTTATCGGCGGCGGGACACCATCCCTCATGTCATCTGACTGGCTTAAAGCTCTTATGGATTTACTTCACAGCTATCCAATCAGTGCCACGGCTGAAATTACCATGGAATGTAATCCCGGAACTTTATCATCAGAGATGCTTCTTGCCATGTCGGCCTCCGGCATCAACAGAATAAGTATCGGACTTCAATCAACGGATAATCAATGCCTTCTAAGACTCGGGCGTATTCATACATACGAGCAGTTTAAAGAAAACTTTTACGAGGCAAGAAACCTCGGTTTTAATAATATCAACATCGATTTGATGTCTGCATTGCCCGGACAAAGTCTTTCTGATTATGAAACCGACTTAAACCGGATTATCAGTCTAAAGCCGGAACACATATCCGCCTATAGTCTGATTATTGAAGAAGGCACACCATTTTTTGATTACTATGAAGAAAACAAAAACATTGATATTACTTTGCCTCCGCTACCTTCAGAGGATGATGAACGGCTTATGTACCACCGCACAAAAGAAATTTTAAAGTCCGCAGGCTATCATCGATATGAAATATCCAATTACGCCCTTAAAGGCTTTGAATGTAGCCATAACACGGCTTATTGGAAGCGGCAGGACTATTTAGGGCTTGGGCTTGGCGCGTCAAGCCTGATTGAAAATACGCGTTTTAGTGTTACCTCCGATTTTGATGCATATATACGTTATTTTCAGCCAAATCAATTCGTCCCTTTTAAAGCCTGCCCGCCTTATGGCGATATCCACACTGCTGTCGATACACTTTCTGTAAAGGCTCAGATGGAAGAATTTATGTTTTTGGGACTGAGGCTTACTTCCGGCATCCGATTATCAGATTTCAAAAAAGCTTTTGGAAAAAATATTTTTGAAATTTACGGACCTGTCATAAATACCCATATTCATGACGGCACACTGGTTCTTGATGCCGACAGCCAAAAGCTTTCCCTCACAGAACACGGGCTTGATATCAGCAACTTTATTATGGCTGACTTTCTTTTGGAATAGTCCGCTATTTAACACTCAGAAGCTAAATTATTTTCAGAGAGGTGATTTTTATGAATATCGTAATTTTAGAAAGAGACAGTGTCGGCACAGATATCGATATTGATGGCTTTAACCGTTTCGGTTTCGTAACAAGCTACGCCAACACACTTAAAGCACAGGCAGCTAAACGTATAAAAGATGCGGATATTGTCATATCAAACAAAACCCCAATGAACGAAGACACTTTAAAGGATGCCAAAAATATACGTCTTATCTGCCTTTTTGCCACAGGCTATGATATGGTTGATTTAGACTATTGCAAAAGCCGTGGCATTACTGTATGCAATGTCTGCGATTACTGCACCGATGCCGTTGCCCAGCATACTTTTGCATTAACCTTCTTTCTCCTTGAAAAACTGCGCCACTATGATGATTATGTCAAATCCGGTCAATATGGGGCACAGCAACGTTTTTCCAACTTTGATTTTCCGTATTATGAGCTGGCAGGAAAAACATGGGGCATTATCGGTATGGGGCATATCGGCCGCAGGGTTGCGTCAATCGCCTCTGCTTTCGGCTGTAAAGTCATTTTCTATTCGGCTTCAGGAAACAGCACCTGTACAGACTACGAACGCACAGAACTTATACCCCTTTTAGAAAGCTCAGATATTATCTCGCTGCATTGTCCGCTGTCCGACAAAACATTTCATTTGATTGACGATACCGCATTTTGTCATATGCGGCCTTCATCCATATTAATTAATGTTGCAAGAGGTCCTGTCGTTGATAATAAAGCGCTTCATCGTGCGCTTACAAATAACCGCCTTATGGCAGCCGGTCTTGACGTGCTTGAGGGCGAACCAATCACACCTGACAATCCGCTTGCAGACTTTAAAGACAGTACACGGCTCATTATTACGCCGCATATGGCGTGGGCAAGCACCGAAGCCCGACAAAGAGTCGTCGATGAAACGATAAACAATGTTGAAGCCTTTCTATCCGGACATCCGCGCAACGTTGTTTAAAAACTTAACGCGGAAGCTTTAGCTTCCGCGTTATTGACTATCCCCGTTTATTTTTCAAGAAGCACTTTCGCCTCGTCAAGAATCTGGCACACATCCCCTACTGACATCTTCATATATTCGATATCCTCCTTATAAAACCTTTGCTGACGTGAAAGCGCTGTCTCTAAAAATAATATCTCCTCTGATAAATCGGCTTTTTTATTGCCGGCCTTTTCCTTTAAGCTTTTGACAAGGTGATACAGGTCTTCATGATGAATAATTCTCTGCCATCCCCACCGCAGTCTTTCTTTCGTCTCATTCAGCACATAATCCGTAAAATGTCTGTAAACCGCCTCATCAAAAGAAAATGCGTACTGATTATTATCAATCTTATATATTTCCAAAAGTGCTTCTCTGATTTTCCCTTCGTCTAAATATAATTTAGCCTGTGTCAAATGTTTTATATTATTCATAGAAGCTTCATGCGGGAAAATAACCTCATCCGTCCATGTCAGACGCACAAATTTATTCTGGCACTTTTTAAACGCATACAAAAGCCTTGCCTCGGCATGTTTTATGTGCTCTGCATATTTTTCTTCCTTCCCCCATACAGCCTGCTCGTTCACAGTCTCAATCCGGTAATAGAGCTGCTCTGCAATTTTTCCGGCCTTATTAAGCAGCTCAAGAAGCCCTTTCGCATCTGCCGGATGACTTAAACTACAATCAATTGTCTTAGCAGCCTGACGAAACAGATTGGAAAAATCTAAAGGCACAATCACTGTTTTATCTAAAGCAAGCAAAAGCAAGCCGTAAAATTCGTGATGAAATCTGTAAACAGCCTCGTCATAATACATATCATTATCAAATTGTGAATGGTAATGCGTATCCATAAAGCTGCCGCCGCTGAAATCATTTACAAAAGACGGTATTCCTGAAATTGCCGCCGAAAAATCATCTGACCACGTTTCTATCGGCGCAAGCACCTGAACACTTCCTTCGTAAGCCTTTGAAAGCTTCGGCAGGTTATCAATAAATTTATTGAGAAACGTCACATATTCATAAGTACTCCGAATAGCATCCATCTTATCATGGGCAAGTGCCGGCAGTTCAAAATTCAAATCGGCAATAACTTTTCCCTGCCACTCAGGATGGATATTAAAAAACTGTTCATAAGCGCCTGTGGACCAATCATATTTTGAGTCTACCGCGCCCCATTCTTCCGCCGCCATCGCACAAACAACGATGGTATTTGCCGGCTTATACCCACACTGTAATAATGTACCCGCAATATTGAGCATCATCGCGACCGCTGTATTATCATCCTGAAATCCGTCAAAATAGGAATCATAATGTGCCGAAAGCAAAATCATCCTATCTTTATTTTTTCCGGGAATCTTTCCTGTAATATTGTAAGCCACAGCATTTTGCCGTACACGCGATACCGCATCGAGCCAAACCTTCACCGAACCGCTTTCCTTCAACCCCTCAATAAGCACAGCCGCATCACTGCGCGATATTGAAAATGCCGGGGCATCTTTAGGGCCTGCAATATCCTGCGCATTTAAGGCTGCCTCATCAATTTCCCCATAGCCGCCATCCTGAACGGCAAGCACTGCTCTTGCCCCCTTAATTTTCGCTTCATATACCGGAAAATTAATCCACCATTCATCGCGCTGATTTATATCCACAAGTACAAGCTTTCCACGAACATCAAGCCCCTCATAGTCTTCTGCTGTTCCTCGCCCTACATGGACAAGTTCAAATTCCTCCGGACCATTTGTAACAAACTCTGTCTGATAAGCTCCCATAATAAAACGATGTACCTTACCGGAACGATTCGTATAATAAAGCTCTGCTTTCTTAAATTCCCATGCGTCCGGTGAAAACGCATCTTTCGTCACCTCCGAAAGCCCCATTGACTTCATGTGCTCATAAATCATATCGCCCGTCAAAAGCTCTGCCTCAGACCCTGCGGTACGATAACCGAGTTTTGGATTCGACTTATATGTTTCAAGTTTTTTGGCAAATCTATATGCGCTTTCAATATTCAGCGCACTGATATATTTTTCTTTTATATCCATAACCTTTCTACCTCCTTTTGCTGTCTCAAATAATTATCGACATTTTACACAGCATGCATATTTTCCTATACACGTTTTCCTATATTTTTAAAATTTTCCACATAAGGCCTAATCTTTTTTCTAAAGCCGTCGAAAGCTTTATATTTACAACATTGTATAAATATTATACTGTATATTTATACTAAAGTACATCTTCTGTTTTTTACATAATTATAATCATATCTCGGCATACCCCTTGACCTTTTCTGAAGCCAAATGTATGTCTCTCGTATTTTCTTCAATGCCTGCATTGTCTTTTGTCGGCGGCTAAAACTGCCGCCGACCATATCTGATAAAATCTATTCTGATTTTATTTCTGCTATTGTTCTTTTCTTCCTAAAAATACACAAAAAAAATAAACCCTTGAAAATTCAAGGGTTTTAGCGTGCGGATGACAGGAATCGAACCTGCACGGTCTCCCACTAGATCCTAAGTCTAGCGCGTCTGCCAGTTCCGCCACATCCGCATAACATATTTGGAAAAATACAGCCTTGAAGAAGTCTCTCCAAGGCTAATCTCTGCTGAGACATCGGGGATTCGAACCCCGGACAACTTGATTAAAAGTCAAGTGCTCTACCAACTGAGCTAATGCTCCATAT
>CABUBX010000035.1 GCA_902489925.1 uncultured Lachnospiraceae bacterium
TCTAAGGTCCCTGAAATACAGGCGCCTAAAAGCGTCCCGACATTCCATCCGATAATAGGCAAAATTATAAGACCAAACATAAAAGCCGCCTTCACAGGCTTCTTCTCCATAGAGGCAATGACAAAAGTCTCGTCCGTAATCCCAAAAGAAAAAATAAGCCGCTGCCACACAGGGACAGCCGGCTCTATACTTTGAGAAAGTGACAGTGACATCAGCATATATCGCAAATTAATGATGAATGTCGTCATCGCCACCTCAACATAACCGGCGCCGGCCAAAATAAGGTTTAAACCCGCAAACTGGCCGGCACTTGTTAAGTTTGTGAGAGAAATAAATACGCCAATCCACCACGGCAGTCCTCCGGCTACCGTCAAAAAGCCAAAGGTAAAGGAAACCGGAAAATATCCCAGTCCAATAGGCATTCCAAGCCTAAGCCCTTTTTTAAACATCTCTCGATTCTTCATTTGTTTATCTCCATCACCAATCTAATCCGATTTCTTTAAGTGCATCGCCGAATCGAACCTTGGCATAAGACTTAATCTCGCGGACACAGCCGTCAAAGCCAAGCTTGCTGCTGTCAAGACACAAATCATAATTTCTTGCATCATTCCACTCATGTCCGGTATAGTACTTATAATAATCACCGCGATATTTATTTGTCTTTTCAATAAACTTAATCATCTCTTTGCGGCTCATATTATTGCGCTCTAAGGCGCGCTCAATATTAAATTCCATCGGCGCGTGGGTAAATACGCTGATGACATTATCATAATCCTTCAAGACAAAGTCTGCACATCGGCCGACAATGACACAATTTTGAGTTTCAGCCAATTCTTTAATAATCTTTGCCTGATAATTAAACAAGTTATCATCTGACACAAATCCGTCACTTTCAGGAGTAATCAGCGTTCCCGAATAAACACGCTTTGTCAATTTTAATATTTGTTTGCCAAGCTTTAGCTTTTCGTCGGCTTGTCCAAATAAGCCCTCATTAATTCCGCTGTCCTCTGATGCCATCTTAATAATTTCACGGCTATAGCAGCCCATGCCTGTCTCTTTTGCAAGCATCTCACCGATTGTCTTGCCACCGCTGCCGTACTCTCTGGCAATTGTTATTACTAAATTCTTCATGACACATACCCCTTTATTCTCCAAGATACGCCTTCTTGACAGATTCATCATTTAATAAATCTGCCGCATTTCCGCTTAAAGAAATACGTCCTGTCTCAAGCACATAGGCTCTGTCGGCAATCGAAAGCGCTTTTTTCGCATTCTGCTCAACTAAAAGCACGGTTGTACCTGCCTTGCTGACCTCTTTAATAATATTGAAAATCTCATTTACATAGATTGGGGAAAGCCCCATTGAAGGCTCATCCATCAGAATAATTCTCGGCTTGCTCATAAGGGCACGTCCCATGGCAAGCATCTGCTGCTCACCGCCGGAAAGTGTTCCCGCAAGCTGATTTTTTCTTTCTTTAAGACGCGGAAAACGAGCATAAATATGCTGGAGTGTCTCCTCAATCTCATTCTTATCTTTTCTTGTAAAAGCACCGAGTTTAAGATTCTCATAAACCGAAAGCTGCGCAAATACACGCCGTCCCTCCGGCACATGGGCAATTCCCATGGAAACAAGCTTATGCCCCGGCACCTTTGTAATATCTTTTCCCTCGAAAATAATCTGACCGGCTCTCGGCGCAATCAGTCCTGTCACCGCATGAAGTGTTGTTGTCTTTCCGGCGCCGTTTGCCCCGATTAAAGAAATAACCTCACCTTCATTTACTTCAAAGGAAATACCCTTAATGGCCTGAATCATGCCATAATAAACCTCAAGATTTTTAACCTCAAGCATTGCCATAAGTTTTTCCTCCTATTCACCAAGATACGCTGTAATAACTTTCGAATCATTGAGAACATCGCTCGTCTTTCCTTCTGCGAGCACCTGTCCGAAATTCAGCACAGTCAATGCCTCACAAATGCCTGAAACAAGCTTCATATCATGCTCAATCAACAAAATTGTCATATCAAATTCCTTACGGACAAACTGAATCATATCCATAAGCTCACCTGTTTCATTAGGATTCATGCCGGCCGCCGGCTCATCAAGCAAAAGCAGCTTCGGCTCTGTGGCAAGCGCGCGGGCAATTTCAAGCTTTCTCTGCTCACCGTATGGTAAATTGGAAGCCTTATAATCTTTGACCTTTTCAAGGCCAAACACCTTCAAAAGTTCCATAGCCCGCTCATTCATTGCCTTTTCAATTTTAAAATATCTTGGCAGTCTTAAAATACCCTCAAGCGTTGAGTATCTATAATGATTATGAAGCCCTGCCTTCACATTGTCAAGCACTGTCAAATCTTTAAAAAGACGAATATTTTGAAATGTTCTTGCAACACCCGCCTTATTAATTTCAATCGTCTTTTTCCCTGTAATATTTTTGCCGTCCAGCGTAATTATACCTTCATTCGGCTTATAAACACCTGTCAGCATATTAAAAACGGTTGTCTTTCCGGCACCGTTTGGTCCAATCAGGCCGTAAAGCTGTCCCTTTTCAATCTGAATATGGAAATTATCCACGGCTTTTAATCCGCCGAAGGAAATTCCGAGATTTTTAATTTCAAGCATTGCCATAATTATTGAACCTCCTTCGCCTGTTTATTTGAAAACCGCTTCGGTATAAGACGGCTTCTTATCTCTTTCGCTTTCGGACTCCAGTTAAAGAGCATCATCACGATAAGCACAATGGCATAAATCAGCATACGATAATCATTCAGGCCTCTGAGCAGCTCAGGAAGCAGTGTCAAAATCACAGCAGCCACCATAGAGCCCCACATATTGCCGATACCGCCGAGCACAACAAACACCAAAATCATAATGGACATGTTATAACCGAAATTCTTCGGAAGTGCTGTCAGTGTCGAAAGGTTATGGGCATAAAGGACACCTGCCACACCGGCTAAAGCTGCAGATACCGAAAATGCAAGCAGTTTATATTTTGTCACAGGAATACCGATAGACTCTGCCGCAATACGGTTATCGCGAATCGCCATAACGGCGCGTCCTGTTCTTGAATGCATCATGTTCAGCACAATAAATAAAGTAATTAACAATAAAATAAAACCAATCAAAAACGTAGAATCATTCGGTGTCCCGCTAATTCCCTGCGCCCCATTGACAATCACTTTTCCGTCCACTTCCATATTTAAAGATGAAGTGTCTTTAAATGAAAAATGAAAGCCTTTGCTGTCTTTCCCGACGTAAAGCGCATTAATAATATTCTTAATAATCTCGCCAAAAGCAAGAGTCACAATCGCAAGATAGTCACCGCGCAGTCTCAGAACCGGAATACCGATTAAAAATCCCAAAACACCCGCACTGACAGCGCCAATAATAATTGCTATGATAAAACGGATGATATCACTATCAATCTTATCCGCCGTACATACTGAAAAAAACGCACTTGAAAAAGCGCCGATACACATAAAACCTGCATGTCCGAGACTTAATTCACCAAGAATACCGACTGTCAAGTTTAAAGATACCGCAAGAATCGCATAGGTGCAAAGCGGCACTAAAAGACCTTTCATAAGGCTCGACATATTGCCTGTGGCAATCATCAGCTGCGCTACGGCAAAAGCAGCAAACGCAATGCCATAGGTCGTTAAATTTGTCTTTGCTGTTTTGTTTAATTTCTTTGTTTTCATCACGTTCACCTACACCTTCTCACTAATCTTCTTACCTAAAATACCCGTAGGCTTCACTAAAAGTACAACAATCAACACACCAAAAACAATGGCATCCGCCATCTGTGAAGAAATATAGGCCTTTGCAAGATTTTCTATAATACCAAGCAAAATACCGCCGATAAAAGCACCCGGAACTGAACCGATACCGCCAAATACAGCCGCCACGAAAGCTTTAATACCCGGCATTGAGCCTGTGTACGGCGTCAGCGTCGGATAAGCTGAACACAAAAGAACACCGGCAATGGCTGCAAGACCTGAACCGATAGCAAAGGTCATCGCGATTGTTTTATTGACATTCACACCCATTAATGTCGCTGCACCCCGGTCTTCGGATACCGCAAGCATCGCCTGACCTGATTTTGACTTTTTAATAAACAGCATTAATGACGCCATAATCACAACACACAAAATAATGGTCACAATCGTCTCGCCCGAGATAATCAGGGCACCGTCTGCCAGCTTCAATGGCGGCAGCGTCACAACCGATGTAAAAGACTTCGGGCTTGCCCCAAAAATGAGCAGCGCTATATTCTGCAAAAAATAACTGACACCGATTGCCGTAATAAGCACTGCAAGCGGTGTTGCGGTTCTAAGCGGTTTGTAGGCTACACGCTCGATAACCATACCTAAAACCGTACAAAAAACAACTGATAAAATAATGGCAAGCATTGGATTCATACCCATCGTACTCACTGCCGTAAAAACAACATAGCTTCCAATCATAATGACATCACCGTGGGCAAAATTAAGCATCTTGGCAATACCGTAAACCATTGTATAGCCCAACGCGATAATCGCATAAACACTTCCGAGACTGATACCGTTAATCAGATAGGAAAGGAAACTCATACAAACACCTCTCTTTTTGTATTTCTTTATAGTCGAAAAGGGCTGCCTCCTAAAGGCAGCCCTGCAGATTCCCCTAAATTATTTAAGGATTTCATATGTGCCGTCAACAACTTTGACAACAATCGGTGCTTTCTGAGGTTCACCATCAGAACCCCATTTAATGCCCGTACCTGTAAGACCTGTATATTCAATCTCTGTCATTGCTTTCTTTAATGCATCGCAAATTTCTGATTCGCTCATATCTGCTGTAATGCCTGCTTTTTCACCGGCCTGCTTTAATGCATAAACACAGTCGTAAGCATCTGCCGCAAACTGGTTTGGTGTGCCGCCGTAATTCTTCTCAAATTTTTCAACAAACTTCTGTGTCAGCTCATCCTCAGCATTTGTTGAGAACGGTGTCAAAAACATCACGCCTTCAGCTAAAGCTGTATCAAAGTTTTCAACATCAAGAATACCGTCAAAGCCGTCACAGCCAAAGACAATCGGCTCATAACCAATCTTGTCAGCCTGTGAAAGAATCAGAGAAGTTTCTGTATAGTAAATAGGGAGGAATAAAAGCTCTGCGCCTACATCCTTTGCTTTTTGAATCTGAACTGAAAAGTCTTTATTGCTGTCTGCTGTAAAAGCTTCCTTAGAAACAATTTCAAGCCCCTTCGTGCCTGCTTCTTTTACAAAGGCATCTGTGATACCGGATGAATATGTATCAGAGCTGTCATAAATAATACCGATTTTTGTTGCCAAAGCATTCTGTGAAATATAATCGGCAGAAACAGTACCCTGGCTAGGGTCTGAGAAACACATACGGAAAGCATTGTCATACTGAATCGCATTCACAGATGTTCCTGACGGTGTAAACTGGAAAACATTATCCTGACTTGTCTTTGCAACAACGGCTTCACATGGTGTAGAAGTCACTGTGCCGACTAAAATATCCATCCCCCAGTCTTTTAATGTATTATAAGCATTCACCGCTTTTTCAGCATCACTCTCATCATCCTGAAAATCAAACTCAATCTTTACACCGTTAATGCCCCCGGCTTCATTGACTTCCTTAACGGCAAGGTCAATACCGTTTTTAACAGCATTACCGTAAATTGCATTCTGTCCGGTTACAGGACCGATACTTCCGATTTTAAAGGTTGTGTCGCTGCCACTGTCCTTTGATTCTCCCTGCCCACAGGCTGCAAGTGAAAATGCCATCGCACCTGCCAATAATAATCCGATTGCTTTCTTCATAAAATTTCCTCCTTAAAATGCAAACTGAAGGCTTCAAGACTTCAAATACCCATTCGCTTTAGCACGTCAATTTGCTACTTGAATTTTAAGCTTTTTCCTATAATACCTTTATTTTAAGGATTTGTCAATGGGCTTTTTGACAAATCCCCAGGCATAATTTTTGAAACTTATTAAAATTTGCCTTCAAAATGTTACCTAACATACACAACCCCTCATTTACATGATATAATAACTTTACAGGTCGTTGGCCTTTTTACATTTTGTCTTTTAAATTATAAAAACACATATGGAGAACTATAAATAATGAACGAAACAGTCACTTATTATTTTATCGTCAACCCCGCATCCCGTTCAGGACGTGGGAAATCTTTATGGCATCAGCTTAAACCGCTGCTTGTTCGTCGAAATATCAATTACCGCGTATTTTTTACAACCGGTGCCGACTCTGCAAGACGCTATTCAAGACATTTAACAAAAAATATCAGCGCACCCATACATATTATTGTTATGGGCGGCGATGGTACATTAAACGAAACCGTCAACGGACTTACAAATACAGAGTATGTTCATCTCGGCTATATTCCAACCGGCTCAAGCAATGACTTTGCCCGCGCCCACAATTTTGACAAGGCTATGGAAAATATACTGGATATGATTCTCTCAAGCACCTCAAAGCCGATGGATACGGGAATCCTTCAAACAGAAGATAATATGAGAAAGTCCTTTATTGTCAGTACCGGTATAGGTTATGATGCTGCCGTAACAACCGAATGTAATATTTCACCAGTCAAAAAACTGCTGAATAAATTTCACCTTGGCAAGCTCGCTTATCTTCTAATCGGAATTAAACATATATTTACGAGAAAGCTTGAAGATATGACTGTTACAATCGATGATGCTTCACCGGCAGTCTTTAAAAAGGTATTTTTCATCTCCGTCCACAACCACCCTTATGAGGGCGGCGGCTTTGCCTTTGCCCCTAAAGCAAATCCTTCGGACGGACTGCTTGACATTTGCATTATTTACGGACTAAACCGCCTTCAGCTTATTCCTGTGCTTTTGGCGTCCATGAAGGGCAAACACCCGCACTTTAAAGGTGTGCAAACATATCGCTGCAAAAGCGTGAGCATTAATTCCAAAACACCGCAGCCCGTCCATGCTGACGGAGAATCCTGCCAAAACCATATATACCTCAAAATTTCCTGCCGCCCAAAAACCTTTAAAATGCTGCTCTAATCCCTTTACGCGTACATTTTCAATCACGCAGAAAGCGGATATGGCTCATCTATCTTTTAAGCGTACATTCTCAATCATAATATAAAGTGGATATGGCTCATCTGTCTTTTAAGCGTGCATTTTTAGCACGCAAAAAAGACAGATGAGCCATCCCACTCCCCTCTAAAGTTCTTGACATATTTCGCCAAATTCTCCCCGGACAACAGCCGCAAGCTCTATCGAATTTACTTTAAGCGATGAACCGATTCTCCCACCGCTGACAACAATCTTTTCAAAGCCTTTGGCGCTTTCATCAAAAACTGTTCTAAATTGTTTCTTCATTCCAATCGGACTGCAGCCGCCTCGAATATAGCCCGTAATTTTCAAAATATCCCTGACATGAATCATCTCTACGGACTTTTCGCCAACTGCTTTAGCTGCCCGCTTCAAATCAAGCGCCTTTGCAATCGGAATTACAAACACATAGAAGCTTCCGCTTTTCCCCTCTGTCACCAGCGTCTTAAACGACTGTTCGTAAGGGATACCGCATATATCCGCTGTTTTAAGACCATCGACAAATTCATCACATTCATACTGTATGACTTCATAAGTGATTTTATGCCTGTCCAAAAACCGCATCGCATTTGTTTTTACTTCTTTCACAAAAAATCATCTCCTGTCTTTCTTTTTCCTTTCATGTCTGATTTTAATATCACGGCGGATATCATCAAGAACATCACCAAATTTTCCCGAAGCCGCATACGGATTATCCTTTAACAGGCGGCGAATGAAAAATGCTTTCGATTTTGACATACGGGCATAGACTTCCTCCCTTGCCGCACGCCACTTAAACTCAGCCTCCTCTTTGGCTTCATTCCAGCGTCCATTCGCTTTCTCCTTGGCCTCATTCCAGCGTTCATTGGCTTCTTCCTTAGCAGCATCCCATCTAAGCTCTGCCTCCTCTTTAGCCGCACTGATTTTTTCTGAAATTTCATCGCTGCGCTGTTCAAGCTGCTGACGGAATGCCTCCGCCTGCGCCCTGAGTGCAGAAAGCTTTTCCAAAAGCTTTCTCAAATCCCATGCCGCCTTGAAGGATACAACAAAGTCCGAAACAAAGAAAACAGAAACGATAGCCACAAGTGTTATGTCAAGCCACATTGGCATTGATAAAACCATTTTCTCAATCGGCTCATGAATCACTTCTGTTAAAAGTATGGACAAAAAACCCCATGCGATTGATGAGGACAGGCATATGTACCCTTTGAAATTAAATTTCTGATTACTGTAATCCCAATATTTTACTTTAAACAGGGATTCCATCACAGCACCGGTTACAAGCTCTAAAAGTGTTGCCGAAAGCATGCCAAAAAGCCAGACAAGCCATATTTGATGACGCACCGGTATTGTTACAATAAGGATAGCAACTGCCCCTGAGCCATAAATCGGAAGCATTGGAAGTTTTAAAAATCCCCTGTTGACAAAATGTCTCTGTTTAAGAGATACATATGTCGACTCAAAACACCAGCCAAAAAAGCAGTAAATGTAAAAAAATGTGAGCCATTGCAATAGACTATAGGACATACCTTCACCTCCATAAATCAAAAATCCCGAAATCTCATTCGAGATTTCGGGAAAACGGCACACTGCCGCCAACGTCAGTTTCACGCTTTGTTTACTGAACCGAATAATTCCATTTTTTCTTTAACTGTCGCTTTGATAGCTTCAAAACCAGGCGCTAAAAGCTTACGAGGGTCAAATCCCTTGCCTTCAAGGTCCTTGCCTGCTTCAACATATTTACGTGTTGCATCAGCAAATGCAAGCTGGCACTCTGTATTTACATTGATTTTAGCAACGCCGAGAGAAATTGCCTTTTTAATCATATCTTCAGGAATACCTGTACCGCCGTGAAGAACTAAAGGCATATCACCTGTTAAAGCCTGAATTGCATCTAATGTCTCAAAGCTTAAGCCCTGCCAGTTTGCCGGATACTTTCCGTGGATATTGCCGATACCTGCTGCTAACATTGTAACACCTAAATCAGCAACCGCTTTACACTCGTTCGGGTCTGCGCACTCGCCGGCACCAACAACACCGTCTTCCTCGCCGCCGATTGATCCAACTTCTGCCTCAAGAGACATTCCTTTTTCAGCACAAATTGCAACTAACTCTTTTGTCTTTGCAACGTTTTCTTCGATTGGGTAATGAGAACCATCGAACATGATTGAAGAAAATCCTGCTTCAACACACTTTAAGCATCCTTCAAATGAACCGTGGTCAAGATGAAGTGCTACAGGTACAGTAATGTTTAATTCTTCTAACATACCGTTCACCATACCTACAACAGTCTTATAGCCTGTCATGTATTTTCCTGCGCCCTCTGAAACACCTAAAATAACAGGAGAGTTTAATTCCTGAGCTGTTAAAAGGATTGCCTTTGTCCACTCAAGGTTGTTGATATTAAACTGGCCTACTGCATAATGTCCTGCTTTTGCTTTGTTTAACATATCTTTTGCTGATACTAACATGATTTATTCCTCCATATAATTTAATTTGTATAAATCGCGGGCATCTGCCCTGTATCGACTTTATTATAGCTCATTTTTTTCAAAAAATAAACATAACTTCGTTTATTTCTATCAATTTGTGAAATTTTTGTCGATTTCACCGAATTTTAATGTCTTATCTTTAAATCTATATAATTTTTGATGAACTCCGCAGTCTTATCAACACCTAAGACACTTGTATCTACAGACAAATCATAACTGCTGCATGCGCCCCAATCCTTGCCTGCATAATAACCGTAATAGCTCTCCCGCTTCTTATCTGTTGAATTGATTTTCTTTGTCGCTTCTTTCTCAGTCATATGATAAAGGCGGCATATACGCTCAACTCTCTTTGCCATAGGCGCACAGACATAAATCCTTGCCACATTCGGCTCATCCCGCAAAATATATTCCCCGCAGCGCCCGATAAGCACAAAGGATTCTTTTTTTGCCAAATCTCTGATAACTTCTGCCTGAATATTAAATAAACGGTCACTGGATAGTGTATTGTCAAGCGGATTCATCGCATTTGTCATGGAAAATGTATTCATCGCCAAAGCGTATAAAAAACTGTCGGTCGGTTTCTCGTCAACTTTTTCAAAGTAATCCTTACGAATACCACTCTTTTCTGCTGCCATCTTAGGAATCTCGCTGTCATAAATCTTTATTCCCAAAAGATTTGCCAACTTTGTTCCGACTTCCTTACCTCCGCTGCCATATTGACGGTTTATTGTGATAATAAGATTACCTGCCATATTAATTCCTCCCAACATGCCGTGATATTTTCACGCATTCTTTTTCAGCTAATTATATCACATTTTTCAATTTTTTCCAAGCAAATGAAAAGACTTATCTTCTTTTGATTTTATATTGACCGTAATTTCACAATCTGAAAGGTGATTTTCATTAACCTCCAGCGCATAATTAATCTTTGCTTCAATATTCAAATCATCCTCGCGGTAATCAATATTTGTCGTATGGATACCGATAAGAAATTGACCAACCGGTGTTGTATAGTAAGTCATGTTTTTTTTATCCGTCTCAAAAACCATATGGGTACTCTGCGGACCTTTTCGTATGACTTCCACACAATTATTCCCTATTTTAATGATATTTTTAACTTCCTCACCGCTCTCGGGCATCATATCGTCATAAAGAACATAATGCTTGCCGTTTTTGAAAAAATAATCGGCACCTGTAATGACCTCAACAGGCTCATCTCCGCCTGTATCAAACTGAAAACCGCAAATTGATAAAATGACATCCTTCGTCATAAAATCCTCTCTTTTCTAATATTAATACTCCTCAATCGGCACAAGCTTTGTCTCAACAAGCTCTACCGGAAGAATTGAATTTGCAAATGAACTGAATTTTTCTGCGCCGTCACTGACATAAAAACGATATTGCGGCTCACCGCTGTCTCTGTAGATGCCCTTTTCCTGAAGAAGACTGCGAAGACTGATGGCCGTCTCATACGCCGGATTGACAAGCTGTACCTGCGCTCCCGCAATTTTTCGTATTGTACTGCGGATTAAAGGATAATGCGTGCATCCAAGCACAAGCGTATCCACCCCCAATGCAATCAGGGGCTTAATGTAGCGGGCAGCCATCTCATCCGTCACCGAATCTTCCAGCATTCCCTCCTCCACAAGGGGCACAAATAAGGGACAGGCTTTCCCGATAACCTGAAACGCCGGGTTATACCGATGAAGCACTTCTGTATAAATACCGCTGTTTACCGTTCCAATCGTTCCCAAAATACCGATATGACCATTCTTGGTTGCCTCAGCCGCAGCTTTTGCCCCCGGTAAGACAACACCCATCACCGGAATATCTGTTTCCGGGGCTACCGTATCCAGCGCATAGGCGCTGGCCGTATTGCAGGCAATAACAATTGCCTTCACTTTTTTAGTTTTCAAAAAATGAATAATCTGCCTTGAATAATCAATCACTATATTTTTAGACTTGTTTCCGTAAGGCACTCTTGCTGTATCTCCAAAATAGACTACATTCTCATTAGGAAGCTGGCGGATAATTTCTCTTACAACCGTAAGACCGCCGACACCCGAATCGAACACACCAATCGGTGCTTCTCTATCCACGGAAATCCCTCCTATCTTTCATACCTGTGAAATGCAAGCTCAATTAACCTATCAACAAGCGCTTCATTATCAACCCCTCTGTCCGCCCAAAGCATCGGGTACATACTGATTGACGTAAAGCCCGGAAGTGTATTAATCTCATTAAAAATGACCTGATTTGTGCCTTTTTCCAAAAAGAAATCCACTCTCGCAAGCCCATAGCCATCAACACGTTTAAATATCTCGACAGCATCATGTCTGATTTCCTCCAAAACACCCTCCGGAAATTCAGGGTGAAGCTCTGTTCTTGAAACCGGATTGTTATATTTTGCATCATATGTATAAAAGTCTTCTGCTGACAATACTTCGCCTACGTTTGAAGCCTCCGGCTCATAGCCGCCAAGCACCGCACATTCTACTTCACGGCCAATAATTGTCTCCTCAACAAGAATACGGATATCATGGTTGACAGCCTCCAAAAGCGCACTTTTAAGAGAATCACTGTCTGTCGCCTTATTCACACCGCAGGAAGACCCTGCCTTTGAAGGCTTTACAAATACAGGATATGAAAGCTTTGCCTCAACCCTTGCGACACAGGCATCCAAATCATGCATATCGGTATGATTAATAAGGACAAAATCTGCCTGTCGGATGCCAAGACCATCCACAAGCAATTTTGTATAAGCCTTATCCATGGAAACACTTGACGACAGGACGCCGCAGCCGACATACGGAATCTTTGCAAGCTCAAAAAGCCCCTGTATTGTACCGTCTTCCCCATACATTCCGTGAAGTGCCGGAAAAACAACATCTACAGGCAGCTTTTTAAGCTTATCGCCATCTGTTACTAAAATACACTTTTCTGTTGCATCCGGTGAAAGCACAGCCTTTTTACCGCTCGTGCGCCATGTGCCGTCTGCCACAGATGAAAGATTATCTGCTTTAAGCCAGCAGCCCTCTTTCGTAATACCGATAAGTGTTATATCATATTTTTCAGGATTCATTGCCTTAACAATTGTCTGAACGGATATGCATGATACTTCATGTTCTGAAGACTGCCCGCCGAAAATTACAGCAACGTTTAACTTCTTACTCATCATTTTTACCTCCTCAATGTGTTTTTACACATTAGCCATTTTATTGTACCTTAAACGCAAATAAGATTCAACCTCTACCATATAAAAAAGCCGATTTCCATAGATTCAAAGGAAAATCAGCTTTTTTGCCTCCACATTTTGTCTGTTTTTTCTACTGTTCCATCTGTCTGCCGAGAAATGCCGCGGCTGCGGCCGCAAGCTTTTGCTCAACCTCACTCATCTTATATTTTTCATCGCGGGTTGCTATAATTACTGCACCGATGGCATCACCCTCAGAAATAATCGGACAAATGGCTTCATATTGTATTGAGCCGTTCTCCTCCGGTACAATTTCAACAAAGGCTTTATCGCCCCGCCTGCAGCATACCGCACTTCTTTGATGAATCAGCCTTTCCAAATCGCGGCTCAACGGTTTGCCCAAAAAATCTTTTCGTCCCTGACCTGAAACTGCTATATGCTGGTCTCTGTCTGTAATACATACAATATGCCCGCTTGTCGCCGCCAATGCCTCTGCATACTGCTTGGCAAAGCCGCCTAACTCTCCGATTAAAGAATATTTTTTTAAAATAATCTCACCTTCTCTGTCCGTAAAAATTTCCAGCGGGTCACCTTCTCTTATATGCAATGTCCGGCGGATTTCCTTTGGGACAACAACTCTGCCTAAATCATCAATACGCCTTACAATTCCGGTCGCTTTCATAAAAAATTCCTCCATCTACTGTACTTTCCAATGATGGAAATAGTATCTGTAAATAGAGGAATTTTATACATTTTATTTATTTTACCATCTTCCGAATTCTGAAAGCTTCAATCCCGGATTTTTATCAAGCACTGTATTTACAGCCCAGCTGTGAATAAAAATAAGCAACGGGTTGCCCTTTAAGTCCTTAATACGCTTCATATCGGACGTACCAATCACCTTTGCAGGGTCAATCTCATCTTTATTTTCAATCCAGCGGATATATTCATGCGGCATTGGCTCTAAACGAATTTCCACACCGTATTCGGCTTTCAAACGATGTACAAGCACATCAAACTGAAGCACACCGACAACACCGACAATAATTTCTTCCATACCGGTATTATACTCCTGGAAAATCTGAATCGCACCCTCCTGTGCAATCTGGGAAATACCCTTGACGAATTGCTTACGCTTCATTGTATCTACCTGACGCACCTTTGCAAAATGCTCAGGGGCAAATGTCGGAATACCTTCATAGGCAAATTTATTGCCCGGTGTGCACAATGTATCGCCGATAGAAAAAATTCCCGGGTCAAACACACCGATAATATCTCCGGCATACGCTTCATTGACAATCTTTCTCTCCTGAGCCATCAGCTGCTGCGGCTGCAAAAGCTTTTGTTTTTTATTGCCCTGAACGTGATAAACTTCCATACCGCCCTCAAACTTACCTGAACATATACGCATGAAAGCAATACGGTCACGATGCGCCTTATTCATATTCGCCTGAATTTTAAAGACAAAAGCTGAAAAATCAGGGCTGAAAGAATCAATCTCCCCAATATCAGCCACACGCGGCAGCGGCGGCGATGTCATTTCAAGGAAATAATTCAGGAAAAGCTCAATACCGAAGTTTGTCAGCGCAGAGCCGAAAAATACCGGTGAAAGCTGTCCCTTAGATACCTTCTTAATATCAAATTCTTCACTTGCCCCATCTAAAAGCTCGATTTCTTCAATCAGCTGTTCATAAAGCTCATCCCCGATTTCTCCCTGAAGCTCAGGCGAATCTAAAGTCAAATCGTTATCCGCAACCGCTTTCTGTCCGTTTGCAAATGCTGTAAAAGCATGGATATGTTTTGTTCTTCTGTCATACACGCCTCTGAAATTTTTACCGTTGCCAATCGGCCAGTTCATCGGACATGTCTTAATTCCAAGCACCGATTCAATCTCATCCATCAAATCAAACGGGTCTCTCGCTTCTCTGTCCATCTTATTAATAAAAGTAAAAATTGGTATATTTCTCAAGAGACAAACCTTAAAAAGCTTAATTGTCTGTGCCTCAACACCCTTAGAAGCGTCAATGACCATGACCGCCGAATCCGCAGCCATCAATGTACGGTAAGTATCTTCTGAGAAATCCTGATGTCCCGGTGTATCGAGAATGTTGATACAATAACCATCGTAATTAAACTGCATTACTGAGGATGTTACGGAAATACCTCTTTCTTTTTCAATTTCCATCCAGTCGGAAATTGCATGCTTTGCCGTCTTTTTTCCTTTTACAGAGCCTGCAAGATTAATTGCCCCGCCATAGAGCAGAAATTTTTCCGTCAATGTTGTCTTACCGGCATCGGGATGGGATATAATGGCAAAGGTTCTTCTTTTTTGAATCTCATCAACTAATTTTGACACAAACACTTCCTCCTTTAATCGTCTTATTTATCGCTTGGCAACGCCGAATATGCCGACTGCCTTATTTTATCTGTCAAACTTAATTATTATATCGTCACTAATTTAGGCTTGTCAAGGATTTTGTCCCTTTACATTTCCAAAAGGTCATGTTAATATGAAACAAACTAGTATAATCCACGCAAATTAGAAGTCTGTTTCAAATTAGCTTTTTTATGC
>CABUBX010000036.1 GCA_902489925.1 uncultured Lachnospiraceae bacterium
TACGGTGCTCTAAAGCACCCGGCTTTGATTTACAATTTTCCTGTAATGTCCAATGGCATGTTGTCGCTGCTGAAGTAATTGTGATACCTCTTTCCTGTTCCTGCTCCATCCAGTCCATGGTTGCAGTACCTTCATGAGTATCACCAATTTTATAGTTAATACCAGTGTAATATAAGATACGCTCTGTTGTTGTTGTCTTACCGGCATCAATATGAGCCATGATACCTATATTTCTGGTTCTCTCTAATGGATATTCTCTACCAGCCAAGGATAATTCCTCCTTAATTTACTTGTGAAACTAAACAATCGCCTGATTTTGTCAGTATTATGCAGGAAAAAGTAAACGTCTGCTGCGCAGCCCCTTCCTTTTTCCCTGCGTATATTACCATCTGTAATGAGCGAATGCCTTGTTTGCCTCTGCCATCTTGTGCATTTCTTCTTTTTTCTTAACAGATGCACCTGTGTTGTTTGCTGCATCCATAAGCTCGTTGGCAAGTCTTTCTACCATTGTCTTCTCGCCACGTTTACGGGAGTACAATGTAAGCCAACGAAGTGCTAAGGCCTGTCTTCTGTCAGGTCTTACTTCGATAGGCACCTGATATGTTGCACCACCGATACGTCTTGCCTTTACTTCAAGTACAGGCATTACGTTGTTCATTGCTTCTTCAAATACTTCTAAAGCATCTTTCCCTGTCTTCTCAGCAACAGCTTCAAATGCACCGTAAACGATTTTCTGAGCTACGCCCTTCTTACCGTCTAACATGATGTTGTTGACAAGCTTTGTCACAATTTTGCTGTTGTAGATTGGGTCTGCTAATACATCTCTTTTCTGGATATGTCCTTTTCTTGGCACGTTACTTCCCTCCTTAATATATACCGGCATAACCGCCGGCCTTTTTTAATTCTTCGGTACTCACATTTCACCGTGAACGGTGTGATACTGATGTGTTCGCGCTCGAATTTTTACATTTATATAAACCGTAAATGGTCAAAATAATGCTACATTCGCCGCACTAGTATCAAGTTTAAGAAACCTTATTATTTCTTAGCGTCTTTCGGTCTCTTAGCGCCGTATTTAGAACGTGCCTGGCGTCTCTTAGCAACACCTGCTGTATCCAGTGTACCTCTGATGATATGGTATCTTGTACCTGGTAAGTCCTTAACACGACCGCCTCTGATAAGAACAACGCTATGCTCCTGTAAGTTGTGACCCTCACCTGGGATGTAGCTTGTTACTTCGATTCCGTTTGATAAACGAACTCTGGCGATTTTTCTAAGAGCTGAGTTAGGCTTCTTAGGAGTTGCTGTCTTAACTGCTGTACAAACACCTCTCTTTTGTGGTGATGACATATCGATTGACTTCTTGTGTAAAGAGTTGAAGCTCTTCTGAAGTGCTGGTGCAGTTGATTTCTTTTCAACAGTCTGTCTTCCTTTTCTTACTAACTGGTTAAATGTTGGCATTATTTTCACCTCCTGTGATATTGTTAAAAGTTTCGGGTACGACAAGAAATGCCCACGTCGCACACTTATTCAGTATAACAACTGTTTTTTTGCTTGTCAACAAATTTTTTAAAAAAAGGAACGGGATTTTCACCCGTTCCTGATTTTTTATAAATTATTCTTCTAAATCATCAAAATCCTCGATAATATCAATGCTTTCTTCATCTTCGATTTGGTCGATATCGGAAACTGCATCTTCTTCATCTTCCTGATGTGATTCACCTTTTTCTTTAAGTGACTTGTAATATTCCTCAGCAAGCTCTGCCTCTCTTGCAGCACGCATCTGTTCTTCAAATGCTTCATCCGTATCAAGCTTAATATTTCTGTAACGCTTCATACCTGTACCTGCAGGAATCAGTTTACCGATAAGAACATTTTCTTTAAGACCGATTAATGGGTCAACCTTACCCTTAATCGCAGCCTCTGTAAGTACCTTTGTTGTTTCCTGGAAGGAAGCCGCTGATAAGAAGGAGTTTGTTGCCAAGGATGCTTTTGTGATACCGAGCATAATCTGCGTACCCTCTGCCGGTGCCTTACCTTCTTCAAGAAGATTCTCATTGATTTCATCAAAGTCAAGAACATCAACAAGTGTACCCGGTAAGTATTCTGTATCACCGCTGGACTCAATACGAATCTTTTTAAGCATCTGACGAACAATCACCTCAACGTGCTTATCGTTGATTTCAACACCCTGGAGACGGTATACACGCTGTACTTCACGAATCATATAATCCTGTACGGCACGAACACCTTTAATCTTTAAGAGGTCATGCGGATTAATGCTACCTTCTGTCAGCTCATCGCCGGCTTCAAGCACCTGTCCGTCTGTCACCTTGATACGTGAACCGTAAGGGATAAGGTAAGCCTTTGCTTCGCCTGTCTCATTATTTGTAACAATAACCTCACGTTTCTTCTTTGTATCCTTAATTGTTGCAATACCGCCGAATTCTGCAATAATTGCAAGACCCTTCGGCTTTCTTGCCTCAAAAAGTTCCTCGACACGAGGAAGACCCTGTGTGATATCATCACCGGCAACACCGCCTGTATGGAAAGTACGCATTGTAAGCTGTGTACCCGGCTCACCGATAGACTGAGCTGCGATAATACCGACAGCCTCACCAACCTGTACTGCCTGACCTGTTGCCATATTGGCACCGTAACATCTTGCACAGACACCGATATGTGAACGACATGAAAGCACTGTACGAATCTTTACGCGTGTCAAACCTGTTTTTGCAACTCTCGCCGCACGCTTTGGTGTAATCATATGATTTGCCTTAACAAGCACTTCGCCTGTCTCAGGGTCAACGATATCCTCAGCTGCATAGCGGCCTGTCATACGTTCTTCAAGGCTTTCAATCATTTCTTTGCCGTCTGTAAATGCTTCAATCCACATACCCGGAATCTTATTCATGCCTTCACAGCAGTCTGTCTCACGAATAATTAAATCCTGGGAAACGTCTACAAGACGTCTTGTCAGGTAACCGGAGTCGGCTGTTCGAAGGGCTGTATCCGAAAGACCCTTACGAGCACCGTGCGCGGAAATGAAGTACTCGAGTACGTCAAGACCTTCACGGAAGTTGGACTTAATTGGGAGTTCGATGGCACGTCCTGATGTATCGGCCATAAGACCACGCATACCGGCCAGCTGCTTAATCTGCTGGTTAGAACCACGGGCACCGGAGTCCGCCATCATATAAATATTGTTATATTTATCGAGGTTTGATAAAAGCGCCGTTGTGATTGCATCATCGGCATTCTTCCATGTCTCGATAACTGCTTTATATCTTTCCTCGTCAGTCACAAGACCACGGCGGAAGTTCTTTGTAATCTTTTCGATTGTCTTTTCTGCATTGGCAATCAATTCTTTCTTTGCTTCCGGCACTGTCATATCCGCGATAGATACTGTAATACCACTGATTGTGGAGTATTTATAACCGATAGCCTTGATATCGTCAAGCACCTCTGCAGTCTTTGTTGCACCGTGCGTATTGATACATTTATCAATAATCTTCTTTAACTGTTTCTTTCCAACAAGGAAATCAATCTCAGGAACAAGTGTATTCTCACGGACAGAACGGTCAACAAAGCCTAAGTCCTGAGGGATAATCTCGTTAAAGAGCATACGTCCCAATGTTGTCTGTATTGTACCTTCAATCGCTTCACCTTCAAACACGCCCTCTCTGCGGACATGAATAATAGACTGAAGTGTAATGACTTTATTCACATAAGCAAGCAATGCTTCATTGACACTCTTGAAGCATTTGCCCTCGCCCGGGTCACCCGGTTTTTCAAGTGTCAGATAGTAAATACCAAGCACCATATCCTGTGAAGGAACGGCAACAGGCGCACCATCTGAAGGCTTCAATAAGTTGTTCGGTGACAACAGAAGGAAACGGCACTCTGCCTGTGCTTCCACGAATAACGGTACATGGACAGCCATCTGGTCACCGTCGAAGTCAGCGTTATACGCAGTACATACAAGCGGATGAAGCTTAATCGCCTTACCTTCAACAAGTACCGGCTCAAATGCCTGAATACCAAGTCTGTGAAGTGTAGGGGCACGGTTTAACATAACCGGATGCTCTTTAATAACATCCTCAAGGACATCCCATACCTCAGGCTGAAGTCTCTCAACCATCTTCTTCGCTGATTTAATGTTGTGGGCAATTCCGCCGGAAACGAGTTCTTTCATAACGAAAGGTTTGAAAAGCTCAATTGCCATTTCCTTAGGAAGACCGCACTGATAAATTTTAAGTTCAGGACCTACAACGATAACCGAACGTCCTGAATAGTCAACACGCTTACCAAGTAAGTTCTGACGGAAACGTCCCTGCTTACCTTTAAGCATATCTGACAGAGATTTCAAAGCTCTGTTTCCCGGACCTGTAACAGGACGTCCGCGGCGGCCGTTATCGATTAAGGCATCGACAGCCTCCTGAAGCATACGCTTTTCATTGCGGACGATAATATCCGGCGCACCAAGCTCGAGCAGTCTCTTTAAACGATTGTTTCTATTAATAATACGACGATATAAGTCATTTAAGTCAGATGTAGCAAAACGTCCGCCGTCCAACTGTACCATCGGACGGATATCCGGAGGAATAACCGGAACAACGTCAAGAATCATCCACTCCGGCTTATTGCCTGAGCTTCTGAAAGCTTCAACAACTTCAAGACGTTTAATGATTCTCGCACGTTTCTGTCCTGAGGAATCTTTAAGCGCTTTTGTTAATTCCACAGCATCCTTCTCAAGGTCGATTTTCTGAAGCAGCTCTTTAATAGACTCGGCGCCCATACCTACGCGGAACGTGTTGCCGTATTTGTCATAAGCATCGCGGTATTCCTTTTCGGATAATACCTGTTTTTCCATCAAATCTGTATTGCCCTTATCAAGAACAATGTAGGAAGCAAAATATAATACCTTTTCAAGATTTCTCGGTGATACGTCAAGAATCAGACCAAGGCGGCTCGGAATACCTTTAAAATACCAAATGTGGGATACAGGGGCAGCAAGCTCGATATGCCCCATTCTCTCACGTCTGACATTGGACTTTGTAACCTCAACGCCACAACGGTCACAGACAACACCTTTATAACGGATTTTCTTGTATTTACCGCAGTGACATTCCCAGTCCTTGCTCGGTCCGAAAATTCTTTCACAGAACAAACCGTCTCTTTCAGGCTTCAATGTTCTATAATTAATTGTCTCCGGCTTTTTTACCTCGCCGTGGGACCATTCTCTGATTTTTTCAGGAGAAGCCAAACCAATTTTGATGGCATCAAATGTCATCGGCTGGTATGCTTCTTCGTTTGTCATAATATCCGGCATTAAACGGCACTCCTTTCCTTAGTCTAAATCACTGTTACTTTCATAAAAATCCATGTCGTCAGAATCTTCTTCGACATCGACAAATTCATCATTTTCAAGTACCTGTTGTTTATAGCCGTGTTCAGCAAGCTCATCCCCGTCATCATAGTAAGCAGGGCCATCGCCTTCCTGAAGTAATGACGCAAATTCTTCATTGCCGTAGTCGATAGACTCGCCAATCTCAACCTCTGTCTGGTCATCGCGAAGCACGCGGACGTCAAAAGCAAGAGACTGTAATTCTTTAAGCAATACCTTAAAGGATTCAGGAATACCGGCTTCTGTCACATTCTCACCCTTGATGATTGCTTCGTATGTCTTCACACGACCTGTCACATCATCGGACTTAAATGTAAGAATTTCCTGTAATGTATAGGATGCGCCGTAAGCCTCAAGTGCCCAAACCTCCATCTCACCGAAACGCTGACCGCCGAACTGAGCTTTACCGCCGAGTGGCTGCTGTGTTACAAGTGAGTACGGGCCTGTTGAACGTGCATGAATCTTATCATCAACAAGATGGTGAAGTTTAAGGTAGTGCATGAAACCGATTGTTACAGGGCTGTCAAACTCCTCGCCTGTACGGCCGTCGCGCAGCTGTACTTTACCTGTACGGCTGATTGGCACACCTTTCCATTCTTCTCTGTACGCTTTATTATTGTCAAGGTATTCATAAACACCCGGGTCAAGGATATCTTTCCACTTTGCAGTGAAATCTTCCCATGACCAGTTGACATAATCATTAGCCAACTCCAATGTATCCATGATATCAATCTCGTCTGCACCATTAAAGATTGGTGTTTCAATCTTAAAGCCCAAAGCTTTTGCGGCCAATGACAGATGGACTTCAAGCACCTGTCCGATATTCATACGTGAAGGCACGCCTAATGGGTTCAATACGATATCAAGCGGACGTCCGTTCGGTAAGAACGGCATATCCTCTACCGGAAGGACACGGGAAACGACACCCTTGTTACCATGACGTCCGGCCATCTTATCACCGACAGAAATCTTACGCTTCTGAGCAATATAAACGCGAACGCACTGATTTACACCAGGAGACAATTCGTCACCGTTTTCCCTTGTAAATACTTTGGCATCAAGAATAATACCATAATCGCCGTGAGGTACCTTTAAGGATGTATCACGAACCTCGCGGGCTTTTTCACCGAAGATTGCACGAAGCAGTCTTTCCTCTGCTGTCAGCTCTGTCTCACCCTTTGGTGTTACCTTGCCGACAAGGATATCTCCGGCACGAACCTCTGCACCCACACGGATAATACCGCGCTCGTCAAGATTCTTTAACGCATCATCGCCGACACCCGGAACGTCTCTTGTAATTTCTTCAGGTCCAAGCTTTGTATCTCTCGCCTCTGCCTCATATTCAGCAATATGGATTGATGTATAAACATCCTCCTGAACAAGTCTTTCACTGAGTAATACGGCATCCTCGAAGTTGTAGCCTTCCCATGTCATAAAACCAATCAGTGGGTTTTTACCAAGAGCAATCTCACCATTAAATGTTGAAGGACCGTCGGCAATTACATCGCCTGCATTAACATGCTCGCCCTTAAATACAATCGGTCTCTGGTTGTAGCAGGCACCCTGGTTGCTGCCGATAAATTTTTGTAATTTATAGCGGTCTTTTCCGCCTTCATCTGCTTTAATGACAATTTCATTAGAAGCAGAAATTTCAACTGTACCTGCACGTTTTGCAAGTACACAAACACCTGAGTCAACTGCTGCCTTTGCTTCCATACCTGTGCCGACAACCGGTGAATCTGTAAGCATTAAAGGCACGGCCTGACGCTGCATGTTGGAACCCATGAGCGCACGGTTGGCATCATCGTTCTCAAGGAAAGGAATCATAGAAGTCGCTACGGAGAATACCATTCTCGGAGATACGTCCATCAAGTCTACTCTTGATTTAGGGAATGTTGTTATCTCCTCACGGAAACGGCCTGAAATATCATTGTGTACAAAATAACCGTTCTCATCAAGCGGCTCATTGGCCTGGGCAACTCTGTAGTTATCTTCTTCATCTGCAGTTAAGTAAACAACCTCATCTGTAACGCGCGGGTTCATCGGGTCTGCCTTGTCAAGCTTTCTGTACGGCGCTTCAACAAATCCATATTCATTGATTCTTGCATAGGAAGCAAGAGAGTTAATAAGACCGATGTTTGGACCTTCGGGCGTCTCAATCGGACACATTCTTCCGTAATGGGAATAGTGAACGTCTCGAACCTCGAAACCGGCTCTGTCTCGTGAAAGACCGCCAGGACCTAAGGCTGATAAACGTCTCTTATGTGTCAGCTCTGACAGCGGGTTGTTCTGGTCCATAAACTGTGACAGCTGTGAACTTCCGAAAAATTCCTTAACAGCCGCTGTGACAGGCTTAATATTAATTAAGGACTGTGGGGAAATACCCTCTAAATCCTGTGTTGTCATACGTTCGCGCACAACTCTTTCCAATCTTGAAAGACCGATGCGGTACTGGTTCTGTAAAAGCTCACCGACAGCTCTGATACGACGATTTCCTAAATGGTCGATATCGTCATTTGTGCCAATGCCGTATTCAAGGTGCATATTGTAGTTGATAGATGCAAAGATATCTTCTTTTGTAATATGCATCGGAATAAGCTCATGGATATTTCTCTTAATTGCTGTCTTAATATCTTCAATATCTGTATTTTCTTCAAGAATTGCAGCAAGCGCCGGATAATAAACCTTTTCTGTAACGCCGAGTTCTTCCGGATTGACATCAACAAAAGCCTCAAGGTCTACTGACATATTGGAAAGAACCTTAACAACTCTGTCCTCAGCCTGTACAAAAACTGCAGGGATTGCCGCATTCTGAATCCGGTCTGCCAGCTCTGCTGTCACAGAAGTACCTGCTTCGGCAAGAATTTCTCCTGTCATTGTGTCAACAACATCTTCTGCCAGCTGGAAACCTTTAATACGATTCTTTAATGCAAGCTTTTTGTTGAATTTATAACGTCCAACCTTTGCAAGGTCGTAACGGCGCGGGTCAAAGAACATCGCATTAATCAGGCTCTCTGCACTTTCCACTGAAAGCGGCTCGCCCGGACGAATCTTCTTATATAACTCAAGAAGACCTTCTTCATAATTTGTAGAAGTATCCTTTGTCAAACTGCCGTAAAGCTTCGGTTCTTCACCGAATAAATCAAAAATCTCCTGATTTGTACCGACACCAAGTGAACGAATCAATACTGTAATCGGTACTTTTCTTGTACGGTCTACACGTACATAGAAAACATCATTGGAGTCTGTCTCATACTCAAGCCATGCACCTCTGTTCGGAATAACAGTTGCCGAGTATAATGTCTTACCAAGCTTATCATGAGCAATATCATAATAAATGCCCGGGGAACGTACCAACTGGCTGACAATAACACGCTCGGCACCGTTGATTACAAAAGTACCTGTTGCTGTCATCAATGGCAAATCACCCATAAAAATTTCATGTTCATTAATTTCATCCGTTTCTTTATTAATCAGACGGACTCTGACCTTCAAAGGTGCCGCGTATGTTGCATCACGCTCTTTGCACTCCTCGATTGAATACTTCACATCCTTTTCGCATAATGTGAAATCAGTAAATTCCAAACTTAAATGACCGCTGTAATCCGCAATCGGAGAGATATCTTCAAAAACTTCTTTAAGACCTTTTTCAATAAACCAATTATACGAATTCTTCTGAACTTCGATAAGGTTAGGCATCTCAAGAACTTCTCTCTGACTGGAATAGCTCATTCTGACATTTCTGCCGATTTTAACTGGTTTAATTCTACCGCTATTCATTAACGTTCTTCACCCCTTAAATCTGGTAAACGAGTTACATGGATACAAATGGAATCCCCGGCCAAATCGCCTAAAACTCCATACTAATTGCATCTTAGTATGATAGCACAAATGGGGGAGGGGTGTCAAGGGGTGAAAATAAAAAAAATAAAGAAGTTTTGGTATACTAAATTTACCAAAACTTCTTTTTCTTCTTACTATTTTCCGGATAATCGTTTTTCCATATAATCATGGGCATTGTTTTCAAATGTATCGTCCAATTCCTCGAGACTGATATCCGGATATTTTCGCTTCAGCGCAGTTTTTAAAATATAATCTGCCAGCTTCGGATTTTTAGGAAGCAGTGAGCCATGACTATAGGTTGCAAAAACATTTTTATAGCGGGCGCCCTCTGTACCGTCCTCTCCGTTATTGCCGTGGCCCGAAAGCACCTTGCCCATCGGACGCACCTTATCGCCAAGATATGTTTTGCCGGAATGATTTTCAAAACCGACAACGACAATGCCGTTATCTGTTTCGTCACATTGATACATATAGTTGCCAATCATACGCTCTTTGGCGCCGACCGTATATAAATCAAGGGCGCCGATGAAATTACATTCCTTGCCGTCCCATGTTTTATAATAATTGCCAAGCATCTGATATCCGCCGCAAATTGCAAGAAATACCTTTTCCTCGTCTACCGCATGGATAATTTCTTCACTCTTGCCCTTTGCCAAATCATCAAGAAGTACGCCCTGTTCAAAGTCCTGTCCGCCTCCGACAAAGAAAATATCATAATCATCATAATTTAATTTATCACCCACGGAAACTTCTGCAATTTCTGTCTGAATCCCGCGCCACTGCATACGCTTCTGCATACAGATGATATTTCCGCGGTCCCCGTACAAATTCAGAATATCCGGGTATAAATGACATATTTTTAAACTGTACATTCCAATCTCCTATTCCCAAAACTCTTTAAATCCGTAATTCTTGCTGAAAATTTCACGGATATCGAGCATTGCTGTATATGTCGGCATAATATAGACCGGTGCACTCTGATTTGCCGCACTTTCAATAAGCTTCTCATAATCTTTAATAACCTTGATTTTGTCAACCGCAATGCCTGCATATTTAAAACGCATTGCCATCTCGTCGGCACGCCGTCCGGTCACCCATATTTCTGTCAGCTTATCGGAAAGCTGATTTAACTTTTCAAAATCCACATCCCATATCCACGAAATATCTGTGCCGTCTGCAAATCTGTCATTTAAGGCAACAATAAAAAGCGACGGTTCTGTATTGTTGCTGAGAAAATTAAGCACCTGATTGCAGCCTGCCGGATTTTTAATTAAAATCATGCGAATATCCGTATTATTGACTGTAAACTTCTCCATGCGTCCAAAGCCACATTCAAAATCACTTAAAGCACTGACAATGGTCTCATCCTTTAACCCAAGCACATAACCTGCTGCCGCTGTCGCCGCGCCATTGTAAATATTATAACCACCCGGCAGGTTAATCGTCGTTGTATATTCCTTTCCGTGAAGCTTCAAAATAATTGTTGAGCTGTCCGGTGTGCTTGCCACAACCTTTTCCACAGAAACCTCTGTTTCCGGTCGGTGATATCCACAATTCGGGCAGCGGAATCCACCGAGATGGCCGTAAGTTACATAGTCATAAACATATTCACTCTTACATTTAATACAGTACGGGGCATCTGACACTTCTTCGACCCTGTTTTTATAAATTTCACTTTCTACGCCGTAAAAAACAACTTTATTAGAAATCTCATCTTTCATAGACACAGATAAAGAATCATCCGCATTAATGCAGACAACCGCATTGGGCGAATTTTTAATTCCCGTCAAAATACTGTTTAATGTATGTGTCACCTCACCATAACGGTCAAGCTGGTCTCTGAATACATTTGTCACAACAACACACTTTGCGTCCACATACTTACTGACTGTTTTAAAAGCTGCCTCATCACACTCAATCAGAGCATATTCATATCTGTTTTTACCGCCGAGTGTTGAGTTCATCGCAAATTCCGCCGTAATGCCGCTGAGCATATTGGCACCGGATTTATTTGAAAAAAACTTATAGCCTGAATCTGATAAGCTCTTTTCAATCATTCGCGATGTGGTTGTCTTTCCGTTTGTTCCTGTCACAATAATTGTTATCACACCTTTGGCAAGCTGTCCGAGCACCTCAGGATAAACTTTAAGCGCAATGCGCCCCGGAACATTGGTTCCGCCTTTGCCCAGCTTTCTTAACATAAAGCGGGACAGCTTACATGCTGCAACTGATAAAAATGTTCTTATACCCATAATTTCTCTTTCCTGTTTTATTATTTATAAATATTTTTTCCGCATTTCGGACAGTAAATACTCGATTCCTCAATTTCTTCACCGCAATACGGACAAATAATTACCGCACTCCTGCCAAATGACTTTCCGCTGTCTTTTTTCAGCTTGGAAAGCTCATCCTCATACTGCTCGATAAGCTGCTTTGCTTCATCAAGCTGCGAATAAAATTCAAAATATTCCTCCGACGGACTTTCCTCATTGAGCGACACAAACAACCGTCCGATTTCTTCATAAATCTTATTTATCTTATCTTTTTCCAGACTGATTTTTGTTCGCCACTTGAGCACCTCCGCCGTATCCTTCGCTTTTTCCGCGGCATCCCGCCCTATAGCTGCAAGATTATCAATAAAATCCATATATGCTCTCCTTTTTAAAAGATATCTTTCCTATTCATGTGCACTTATAAAACTGATATTTGTACGCTCAATGCTGCTCAAAACAGATGCATCAAAATCGGCGGCCTCAACTGTCCCATGATACCAGCTCTTTGAATTAAAATATGCCTGTATCTGCGTATCTATAAACTTTCGCCCATGTCTTGCATAAATCTCATTTCTTGCAAGCATCAAATCGTTTGCCGACAGACCTGACAAATCAGATTCTGTAAGCAGCTGTGTGCTGCTTTGAGGAAGAATATAGTCACCTGAAAGTGCTTCTTCTTTTTCACTTTCCTCTCTCCGACTTTCCTCCGCCCTGCTTTCAGACTCAAGCCTTTCCTGCTCTTTTTTTATACTCTCTGCCTTCGCTTTATTTTCTTTTTCTATCTTATCTGCAACAGCTTTGGCATCTTCACGCCATACTTCAAGTATATCGAGTGCAGTAGCATAATCGTTACCCGAAAGAGCCTCCTCAACCTGTGTTTTATATTGTTCCAAGCGCTTTGCGTCAGCTTCGTCCGCATCAAAAACATTCAGACTCGTAATCTCATTTTTAATATTTACGACCTCCTGCTGATTTACTGTGTTCAAATTAATTTTTAAAGACTCCAGCTGCTTTTTCAGCGTACTTAATTGCTTTTCGTCTGAGCTGGCAATTGCATCTTCCAAAGACTGCATGACTGTATCATAGCCCTCTTTGTATTCACCCGATATACGGTACTTTGAAAGAAGCTCTGTATATTCGGTTTTCAAATCCATCAGCTTTTTTCTGCTTTCTGAAGTTGCTTCAAGCACTTTCGCCGCTTCTTTAAGTTCATCCTCGATGGCCTTTGCGTCGGAAACACTTTCACCTTCAATGACCTTCTGTGCCCGTGTCAGCAAATCTTTATACTGACCGTCTTCAATCATATATTCATCCATCAGCTGTTCATAAACGGTATAAGCTTCTTTAAGCTTATCCATCCGATAATTTTTGTAAAAATTAAAACCGACAAGCATCACTATCACAATAGCCGCAAGCAATGCTACAATACCGCATGCAATGATGACCGTCCGCTGCTTTTTCTTTGCTTCCTCCCGCCTTTGCCGCTGTCTGTTATCCGGCTTTTTTTCGTACTCCGGCATATCCTCCTGAATATCATCCCCGTACTCATCGGTATTATCCTCATAGATATCCTGCGACATATTTTCACTGCCGACGCTATCTTCAAAATAATATGTATCATCATATGCTGTGTCTGCATCATATTCCGATAAATCCGATACCCTTTCCGGCTTTATAAGCGCACCGCATTGGGGACAAAACTTATCATCTTCATCTAATCTATATCCACATTGAGAACAAAACATACTTGTACCTCCCTTACTTTGGATTTTCATGACTACAGTATACCATTTTTACCGCCCTGAGTGCAAGACGCAAAAAAAGCCGCCCCGGAGGCAGCTTTTTTGTTTTTTATTCTATTTCTCTGACTATTTTTCTCAGCTTGAGTACCATTGAAGGTGCAACTGAAAGCTCATCCACGCCCATGTTGACAAATGTTTCTGTAAGCGCCTCATCTGCCCCCAGCTCTCCGCAGATACCGACCCATTTCCCTGCGGCATGGGCATTATCCACTGTCATTTTTATTAATCTGAGAATTGCCTTATGATGGGCATTATAAAACGGTTCCAGCTTTTGGTTCTGGCGGTCAATGGCTAATGTATACTGGGTTAAATCATTTGTGCCGATACTAAAGAAATCAACATATTCTGCCAACTCGTCCGTTATTAATGCTGCTGCAGGCGTCTCAATCATAATTCCTTCCTCAACTTCATCCTTATAAGGAATCTGCGCATCCGAGAGTTCTTTTTTCACCTCGGCGGCAATGGTCTTAATTTTCAACACCTCATCCACCGATGTAATCATCGGATACATAATAGAAATATTCCCATATACAGCCGCTCTGAAAAGCGCTCTTAACTGAACCTTGAAAAGCTCCGGCTGCGACAGACATATACGAATGGCACGGTAGCCTAATGCAGGATTTTCTTCATGTTCTAAATTCAAATAATCTGCCTGCTTGTCCGCACCGATATCAAGTGTACGAATAATCACTTTCTTTCCTGCCATCATCTGAGCTGCCTGTTTATACGCACTAAATTGTTCTTCTTCAGTCGGAAACTCATTTCTTCCAATGTAGAGAAACTCACTCCTGAAAAGTCCGATACCGCCCGCATCATTGGCAAGCGCATAACCTATGTCACTTACACTTCCTATGTTGGCACAAATATTAATTTTGCGTCCGCCTTTTGTCACATTTTCTTTACCCTTTAAATCTTGAAGAAGCTTTTGTTTTTCTTTTTCCTCCTCAATTTTTTTGATGGCATCCGCTTTTACAGCATCGTCAGGCCCAAAACAAACCTCGCCGGTAAAGCCATTGACAACAGCCTCCATTCCGCTTTTTAATGTATCAAACGCTAACGGCACACTGACAATCGCCGGAATATTCATCATTCGCGCCAGGATAGCCGTATGAGAATTTGTCGAACCATGCACGGTAACAAAGGCAAGAAGCTTGTCCTTATCCATCTGCACAGTTTCGCTCGGTGACAAGTCATCGACAACAACAATGACCGGTTCTGAATAATTCATCGCACCGTCTTCCCTGCCGCAAAGATTGTTTACAAGACGCTCAGAAATATCCTTAATATCTGCCGCCCGTGCTTTCATATAGTCATCATCCATACTTGAAAACATCTGTGAGAAATCATCACCCGCACCGGCTACCGCATATTCGGCATTGACCATCTGTGTTCTGATAATATGCTCAATGGCCTCGTTAAACTCCTCATCTTCAAGAACCATCTGATGCGCCTCAAAAATTGCCGCGCCGTCTTCTCCGGCCTCTTTCACAGCCTTATCATATAAAACCTGAAGCTGTGCCTGCGCTTCCTTTCGTGCTTTACTGACACGTTCAATCTCTGCTTCGGGGTTTTCAATATTTACACGTTTAATGACATTATCTTTTTTAGTCAAAACAGCGATTTTGCCAATCGCAATTCCGGCGCTTGCCGCACACCCTTTAAAAACCCCCACATTACGCACCTTCTTCCTCACTTACTAATTGTAAGTATAAAATGTTTGATAGATGTCGTCAATGGAGATTTATATTTAAATTAACCATGCAAATGAATGAATGTTTCTAATTGCTGCCGAGTCGGTAGTCCTTCATTATCCCCAACGCAAGTAAGCTGTAACGCACCAACTCCATTGCCCCATTGCACAGCTTGCTTCAACGGAAATCCTTCATCTAGTATAATCCACGCAAATTAGAAGTCTGTTTCAAATTAGCTTTTTTATGCTAA
>CABUBX010000037.1 GCA_902489925.1 uncultured Lachnospiraceae bacterium
TTAAGACCATGCGCACCGAAGCTGTTTCAAGAGAAATCGGATGAACGCCCGTCTTATAACAAAAAGTAGCCATGCCGATTTTTTCAGCCAAATCATCTGCAAGACATTCTGCAAACCAGTCGGCCTGAGGAATACCGTAGGCACGCATGGCGCCGGCAGTCGGTGATGATGTATAAACCGTCCTGCAGTCAATTTCACTGCCAAATGTGTCATGATATAAATCTTTAAACACATTGCCGCAGTTTGCACAAATTGCATGACCGTGCGAAGCGTACCCGCCATTATTGGCATAGGCATCGAGTTTTCGCGCAAGCAGTAAGCCGTCTTTTGTCGCAACGCCCTTGCAACGTCCCAAAATCGCATGGCGGGTTCTCGTTCCGTAAATGGTTTCCTCACGGCTGATTTCAAGTCGTACCGGATGTCCTCCGACAGCCATCGTCAAAAATGCATTCAGCGGTTCATAGAGCACATCCTGCTTATTGCCGAAGCCGCCGCCAATATAAGGCTTCACAATTCTTACTTTACCGATATCAAGTCCCAGCGCCTGAGCTGTACAGCGGCGGACAATATGAGGAATCTGAGTTGACGATGTCACTGTCACTTTTCCGTTGACATCCATATAAGCCCATGAAACCGGAAGTTCAATATGACAATGCGATATTCTCGGTGTTTCATAGTCCTCCTCCACACAGACAATATTTTCTTCTCCGTATTCTTCTTTTGCCCTGCGCAGCCCTTCATCAAATGTAAAATCATCTTCTCCCATCGTCATATGAGAATGGACAATCACATTATCCTTTCGTATATCCGGATGCAGCGGCGTTGCACCTCCTGCCATGGCGGCCTGAACAGTCACAATCGGCTCATAAACCTCATACTCAACCTTTACAAGCCGGGCAGCCTTTGCGGCAGCCACTTCATCCTCTGCAATCACAGCCGCAATATCATCCCCGTAAATGCGCCCCGCTGATTTAAAAGCCTGCGGTCGCATATATCCCGGTGTTTTTCCTCCACACTCCACGGATGTCCGGCTGTCGGAAACTGCCAATCCGGCACATCAAAGTATGTAACAATCTTAATAACTCCCGGAACCTTTAGAGCTTCCTCCAAATCAAAGCTTTTAACTAAGCCATTGGCGATTGTCGAATGGACGACCTTCCCGTGATAAATATCTTTCGGCTCAAGGTCTGCGCTGTATTTCTTTCCCTACAACACGCATACTTTTCTCCTCCTCCGCTCTGTCTGTATTGATTTGCAAAAGAGCTGGCTGCTGCACTTTCTACAAAAGTCGTGGTTGTTGATGTTCCGAGCATCGCACCGACAGATGTTCCGACTGCATCCGATAACAGCGCACCGTGAATTTTCGGAAGCCTGCCATATGCCTCCCCTCCGTTTCTTTTAGTGAAGCATAATTTCTTCTCCGTCCACATATTTTGCCGCAATCTGTCTGTCATCGGACAAATAGCAAATACGCTCAAGACGCTGCCGCACGGTAAGGCTCATCGGTGTCTTTAACGCACTGTCATCCAACACAACTGCATCCAGCGCATAGCCTTCTTCAAAACTGCCGACCTTCCCGAAAAAACTTCCGCCGCCCTTAGTTGCCATGTAAAAGACTTCCTCTAAAGTCAAAGGTTTCTTTGTACAATCAACAAGACGCCAATACATTTTAGATGCCTGAACGGCATCGGCCATCACTCTGAAAATAGAGTCACTGCTTCCGCCGGACACATCACTTCCAAGACCGACTTTGAGTCCCCTGTTTAAAAACTCTCGGATTGGCGCTATCCCCGATGAAAGATTTTCATTGGAGAAAGGACAGTGCGCTATCCAGACGCCGTTTTCCTTCAGAAGCTGCATCTCCTGCTCACCGGAATAAACACAGTGTGCCATAATTGTCTTGCAATTTTCTCCGCCAAGCATATCAAAATGACGATACGCATCCCCATAGCACTCTGACCACGGACAAAGCTCTTTTACCCATTCAATCTCTCCGGGATTTTCAGACAAATGCGACTGTACCGGCAATCCGGTTTCCTTTTGTATTTCAGAAAGCTTTTCCATCAGCGCATCACTGCAGCTTGGAATAAATCTCGGTGTCAAAATCGGCTGCACATGCTTGAATCTGCCTTCAATTTGCGAGAGCCACTGCCGCGTCGCTTCTGCGGAAGCTTCGGCATCATCCTCCCTCAAAATATCCGGGCTGTTTCTATCCATATTCACCTTGCCAACCATCACCCGAAGTCCTGTTTCTTCCATTAACTCCATCAAAAGCTCTGTGGCCGGCACATGGAGTGATGAAAAAATACATGCCCTTGTTGTCGCGCCTTTTTTCAAATTTTCAGCAAAAATCGTATACCCTTTTTTTGCATAAGCCAAATCCGCATATTTTGCTTCCTCAGGAAATACCTGGTGCTCAAGCCACTCCAAAAGTTCCATATCCATCCCCATACCGCAAAAACCATACTGCGGCGCGTGCATATGCAAGTCCACCAGTCCCGGTATAATCAGACAATCGCCGTAATCCTTCACCGCTTTTATGTCCCAGCCCTCCGGAAGTTGTTTTGTCACCCCACAGCAGCATCCGTCTTCACATAACAGATAGCTGTCTTCACAAATCGTCATACAATCAGCTTTCTCGCTGTAACAAATGTGTCCTTTGAGTGCAAACCGTTTCATTTTTTCCTCCTTTCCGCCGTCCGTAAAAATATCTTATTGCACTGTATGCCGGTATCTTGTGAAAATTATTCTTTAAAATAAAAAAGCCACCGACAAAACAGCTAACATTTTCACAGACGCAACACCGTGAAAACTTATAGACAACTATTTGCGGTAGTTGGTAGAAACACTCAACCGATTATGAGCATATATAAGTTTTTGTTGATTTTAACTAGAAATAAATTTTAATCTCCTATATTTTATACATTATCAAAAGTCTTTTGCACTGTCAAGATACTTTAAGAAAATCATTATTTAAAAAGAAAAACCCTTGAAAGCACAGTGTTTTCAAGGGTTTTCAAAATTTTTAAAAATAACTCAAAACAGAATTACTGTCCCATCTGTTTTGCAACTTCTGCTGCAAAGTCTTCGTTCTTCTTCTCAAGGCCTTCACCTGTCTCGAAACGAACGAAAGATTTAATTGCGATTGGTGTGCCGATTTCCTTTGCTACAGAATCAACATACTTCTTCACTGTTAAATCGCCGTCTTTAACATATACCTGGTCAACAAGGCATACTTCTTTAAGCTCTTTGTTAAGACGTCCGATAATCATCTTTTCGATGATGTTTTCAGGCTTTCCAGGATTTTCGTTCTTTGCAGCTGCCTTAAGGATTTCTGTCTCATGCTCGATGAAATCAGCAGGAACTTCATCGCGTGTAACATACTTAGGATTTAAAGCTGCAATCTGCATTGCAACGTTCTTGCCGCACTCAGCAACTGCTGCTGCATCTGCTGATGTCTCAAGCTCAACTAAAACGCCAATCTTTCCGCCGCCGTGGATGTAGCTTACAACAATACCGTCTGTAGTAATCTTCTCAAATCTTCTGATGCTTAACTTCTCACCGATAATCGCAATCTTCTGTGAAAGAGCCTGCTCAACTGTGATTGAGTTGTCCTCTTTCCATGGCTCAGCCATAAAGCTTTCTACAGAGTCAGCGTTTGTATCAAGCACCTGATTAACAACCTTTGCAACATATGCCTGGAAATCAGCATTCTTTGCAACGAAATCTGTCTCAGAGTTTACTTCTACGATTGCAGCGCTCTTGCCATCTGCTGCGATTTCTGTTGAAACAATACCCTCTGCTGCTACTCTGTTAGCTTTCTTTGCCATAGCTGCAAGACCTTTTTCTCTTAAAAACTCAACAGCTTTCTCCATATCGCCGTTAGTTTCGTTTAATGCTTTTTTGCAGTCCATCATGCCTGCGCCAGTCATCTCTCTGAGTTCTTTTACCATTGATGCTGTAATTGCCATAGTTTGATTCCTCCAAAAAAATTATTCTGCTACTTCTTCTGTTTCTTCAACTTCTTCAGCAGCCTCAGTGTCGTTCATCTGAACACCCTGATTTGCTTCGATAACAGCGTCTGCCATTTTGGAAACGATTAATTTAACGGCTCTGATAGCGTCATCGTTACCAGGAATTACATAGTCAAGTTCTTCTGGGTCACAGTTTGTATCAGCGATACCAATAAGTGGAATACCTAAGATATGAGCCTCCTGTACACAGATTCTCTCTGTTCTAGGGTCAACTACGAAAATAGCATCCGGTGCTTTTTTCATGTTCTTGATACCGCCAAGGTTCTTCTCAAGTTTTTCCCATTCTTTCTTAATCTCGATAACTTCCTTCTTAGGAAGAACTTCGAATGTTCCATCCTCAGCCATAGCCTCGATTTCTTTTAAACGGTTGATTCTGCTCTGAATTGTCTTGAAGTTTGTAAGCATACCGCCTAACCATCTCTGGTTAACGTAGTACATACCACATCTTTCAGCTTCTGTCTTTACTGTATCCTGAGCCTGTTTCTTTGTTCCGACAAAAAGAATTGTGCCGCCGTCTGCAACGATATCTTTGATTGCGTTGTAAGCGTCATCAACCATACCTACAGATTTCTGTAAGTCGATGATGTAGATACCATTTCTCTCTGTGTAGATGTATGGCGCCATCTTAGGGTTCCATCTTCTTGTCTGATGTCCGAAATGAACACCGGCCTCAAGTAACTGTTTCATTGAAATAACACTCATAATTATACCTCCATGGTTTGTTCTTCCGCAGAGCCTCAACTTTTTAAGCAACCTTTCGGCACCGTCTTAAAAATCAGTCTGCGTGTCTTATTTTTACCATCTGACATTATAGCACAAAAGGCTTGCATTAAGCAAGCCTTTTTTATAGAAATTCAATTCTTAACGTTTAGCGATTCTTGATTTTTTTGAGCTCATCAAATACCGCATCATTGATAATCTTAATATACGTTCCCTTCATGCCCGACGAGCGTGATTCTATAACGCCGGCACTCTCGAATTTTCGAAGTGCATTGACAATAACCGAACGGGTAATGCCCACTCTGTCAGCAATCTTGCTGGCCACCAAGATACCCTCATCACCTTCAAGCTCATCGAAAATATGGGTAATTGCCTCAAGTTCTGAAAATGATAATGTACTGATTGCGGAACGTACAATCTGCACTTTTCTTGTCTCCTCAGCGCTCTCCTCATTCACTGAACGAAGCATCTCCAAACCGACAACTGTTGTTCCGTATTCACTGAGAATAATGTCATCAATTTCAAACGGACGCTGATAGCGGTAAATAAACAGTGTACCAAGGCGCTCTCCCGCAATGTCAATCGGCGTGATAATTGCCTGATACTTTTCAATGCCCTCACCTGCAAATCCCAACGTAATCAGATTTACATTCTCTTTCGTGGAAAGAACATTAAGCAGCCGTTCGTTTAAAAGCGCATCAATATGACCGCCAACAGAATTACTGATTAACTCTTTAATCATCTCAATTCCGGCTCTGTTCTTAATTCCGAGAACCTTACCTTTTTTACTGATTACTAAGATGTTGGACTCAAGAATATCCCCAAGCACATCGCAAATGTCATTAAATACGACCATGTTGGAATTATTATTATGCAGAAGCTTATTAATTTTTCTTGTCTTGTCTAATAATTGAACGCTCATATTGTCCTCCTTTTATATCTGCTTCTCCTATTTTAGCACAACAATAAAACGAAAACAATACTTTTTCGCAAATTTAACAGGAAATTCTCACGATTTAAAGCCAAAACCTAAAAAGCGTTCTTTTTTTCTGACAATTTAACTAACTTATTTAACTCATTGAATATTTGAAATAGTTTCTACATGGCCGCATGTTTCATCAAGACATACAAGCTTATTGCCCTTATGCACAAGCACACTGCCGCACTTAGGACACTTTTTATCCGAAGGCTTTGCCCATGTCATAAAATCACATTCCGGATAATTCATACAGCCATAATAACGGCGTCCCTTTTGAGTTTTCTTGATAACAATATCGCCGCCGCATTTCGGGCAGGCTACGCCGATTTTTTCAAAATATGTCTTTGTATTTCTACATTCCGGAAATCCCGGACAAGCCAAAAACTTGCCATGAGGCCCGTATTTAATAACCATGTTGCGTCCGCACTGGTCACAGATAACATCAGACACTTCATCCTCAAGCTTTACTTCCTCAAGCTCTTTTTCTGCCGCTGTCACCGCCGCATCTAAATCAGGATAAAAGTTTCTGACAACAGTCTTATAGTTGACAGCCCCTTCTGCAATCTTATCCAGCAGATATTCCATATTTGCCGTAAAATCCACATCAACGATTGTCGGAAAGGCTTCTGTCATAATGTTGTCCACGACTTCACCAAGCTCTGTCACATAGAGATTCTTGTTTTCTTTGGCAACATAACGCCGTGCAATAATCGTTGTAATTGTCGGCGAATACGTACTCGGACGTCCAATACCAAGTTCTTCCAGTGCTTTTACCAATGAAGCCTCCGTATAGTGCGCCGGCGGCTGGGTAAAATGCTGCTTTGGCTCTGTATCCTCAAGTGTCAGCTTGCTGTCCATCGTCAGCTTCTTTGAAAGAACATTCTTTTCATCTTTGTCATCCTCTTGTTTATAGACAGATAAGAAGCCTTCAAACTTCACCTTTGATGCAGCCAGTGTAAATAAATAATCGGCCGCTTCGATTTTCACCGATGTAATTTCATAAACAGCATCGCTCATACGGCTTGCCAAAAATCTGTTCCATACAAGCTGATAGAGACGAAACTGGTCTCTTGCCAAAGATTCCTTCACCTTTACAGGCGGCAGCGTAAAATAAGTCGGGCGGATTGCCTCATGAGCATCCTGAACCTTTTTATTGGCATTGCCGTCCTTTTGACTTGACGACACATAACTTTCACCATAGGCAGACATAATATAGTCTTTTGAAGCCTCGGCAGCTTCTTCGGAAATACGTGTCGAGTCTGTACGCAAATAGGTGATAAGACCTACAGTTCCCATTCCCTTCACATCCACACCTTCGTAAAGCTGCTGGGCAAGACGCATTGTCTTTTGTGTTGAGAAATTCAGACGCTTTGAAGCTTCCTGCTGTAATGTACTTGTCGTAAACGGCAGAGGCGCTTTCTTTGAACGCTCGCTAAGCTTAATGTCCTTAACCTTAAAGTCAGCCCCCTTAATCGCACTGATAATCTGCTGCACTTCTTCCTCAGAATGAATCTCTGCCTTCTTTCCGTCTTTACCGTAAAACTTTGCCGTAATCGGCTTTTTATCCCCACAGACAAGCAGCTTAATGTCCAATGACCAATATTCCGACGGAATAAATGCCTCGATTTCCTTTTCGCGGTCACAAATAATTCTTAACGCAACCGACTGAACACGGCCGGCACTTAATCCCCTCTTGACTTTCGCCCAAAGTACCGGACTGATTTTATAACCAACCATACGGTCTAACATTCTTCGTGCCTGCTGGGCATCCACTAAATCCATATCCAGCTTGCGGGCATGCTTAATTGAATTTTTAATTGCATTCTTTGTAATCTCATTAAAAGTAATTCTGTGGATTTCCTTACTCTCCAGCTTTAAAGCCTGTGACAAATGCCATGATATCGCCTCGCCCTCACGGTCGGGGTCAGTTGCCAAATAGACTTTATCCGCTTTTTTTACTTCTTTTCGAAGCATTGCAAGAATATCCCCTTTGCCGCGGATTGTAATATATTTAGGCGCAAAGTCATGTTCTACATCAATGCCGAGCTGACTTTTGGGAAGGTCTCTGACATGGCCGTTTGACGCAACAACTGTATAATTCGCACCAAGAAATTTATTGATAGTTTTTGCTTTTGCAGGTGACTCCACAATCACCAAATACTTTGCCATTTTCTCTCCTCCGATGATTTTATTCACAGCCTCCTGCTTTTATTTATGTCTAAATTCCTTCTGCTGATTCAACAACTTTTGCACCGGGCTGCTTCACCATATATTGTTGTGTGCCAAGACGCACAATCAGCCCTTCCTTTTCAAGCCTGTAAAGTGCTGAAATAATATCGCTGACAGGAAGCGCTGTCTTAGCACAGATTTCTTCGATATATTTTGGTGTCAAACACATGGTAGAATACACCATATTTTCAGTTTTAGCAAGCCTAATCTTATTTTTTTTAATTTCCTCATAGGGAATACTGTAATAATCAAGTATATCCTCCGGCTTGCCTGCAAGAAAAGCCCCCTGTCTTATAAGATTATTACAGCCGCTGCTTAACGCATCGCAGCCTCTGCCCGGAACCGCAAAAATATCCTTTCCCTGCTCAAGCGCCAGCCCCGCTGTAATTAAGGAACCGCTTCTTTCACGCGCCTCAACGACAAGAACCCCATCCGCAAGCCCGCTTAAAATTCGGTTACGGCGCGGAAAATGCCACGCAAGCGGCGCACAAGACGGCGGATATTCCGAGATAATACATCCGTCTTTTTTAATGCGGGCATATAACTCCCCGTTTCGCACCGGATAACATACATCCGGACCGCTGCCAAGCACAGCCGTCGTTGCCTTTTTTGCCTTTAATGCCCCCCAGTGGGCTGCCGCATCAATGCCTGACGCCATACCGCTTATAATGTGCACACCATATTCGGAAAGCTTCTCTGCAAATTGCCTTGCCTGCTCACTGCCCCAAAGCGTACACTGCCGTGCGCCGACAACTGCCAGCGTCAGCTTCGATGCTGCTTTTAAATTCCCGTCAAAATCCCATGGCGGTGTTCCCATGTAAAACAAGCCTCTCGGATATTCAAAAATATGCTTCAACTTTTTAGGATATGCCTTATTTTCACAGCTGATAAAGGAAATCCCCTTCTTTGAAAGTGTCTTTGAAAGCTCATCAAGACCTGCACGGCTTTTATATTTACACAAATCTTCTTTTTGCTTCTCATCAAGCCATTCAAACTTATCCAGTGTCCGCCTGTCACACTTAAATACAGCTTCGATGTCTCCAAAGCTTTTAAGCAACTTATCCATCGATGCCTGACCGATTGTCTCGGCCGAACAAAGCCACAACCAATATTTTTCTCTTTCCGTCATTCAAATATTCCTCCAATATCGTTTGTCAAGGGTGCGATAGCCGGCTGCTTCGTAAATGTGATGCTCGCAAATCATATCACTGCCGTCAATATCCGCAGCCGTGCGTGCTGTTCTAAGCAGTTTACAATATCCCCTTGTACTCATATCTTCTTTTTTATAAATTGTTTCAAGAAGCTTTTCGGTCCGGGCATCCAGACAACAGAATTGTTTAAGACTTTCCCCATCCATCCGCGCATTTGTCATTAAATCATTTTTAAAACGTCTGCGCTGCATCTGACGCGCTTTTTCAATGTGCGCCCGCATCCTTTTAGAATCCATTCCCGGCTTTTTTGCAGTCATATCTTCATATCGGATTGGTGATGCTTCAATTGTTATGTCAAAACGGTCAAGTATGGGAAAACTGACATGATTCAGATAAGATTTAATTTGATTTATTGTACATCGGCACTTTGTCCGGTCCGGGAAATATCCGCACGGACACGGATTCATCGCCGCGACTAAAATAAATGATGCCGGAAATGTATAATTGCCGTAGACGCGGCTAATCGTCACTTCACCGTCCTCAAGAGGCTGCCTTAGCATCTCAATCGTACGCCGGTTAAACTCTGTCAGCTCATCAAGAAACAAAACTCCTGTATGTGCCAGACTTATCTCTCCCGGCATCGGAAACCGCCCGCCGCCGACAAGCGACTGCGCTGACGCGGAATGATGCGGCGACCTGAAAGGCCTGTCTTTTACAAGGCCGCTGCCCGGCCGCACAAGCCCCGCCACACTATGAATCCGTGTCACCTCCATGCGCTCTGCCTCACTTAAAGGCGAAAGTATGGACGGAATGCACTTTGCTGCCATGGATTTGCCAATCCCCGGCGGTCCAATCATCAAAAGATGGTGTCCGCCCGCAATCGCAAGCTCGATTGCCCGCTTCAGTCTCTCCTGCCCCATCAGCTCTGAAAAATCATGACATTTGCTTGGTGTCGCATCCTTCTCCTCCAAGCTTATATTCCGACTGAGAGCATCCGACTCCAAAAGACTTCCCGTCATAAGATAGTTTACGGCATCCGAAAGCGTTTCAACACCGATAACCTCAACATCGCCGACCGCACATGCCTCCTGTTGATTCTCAATAGGGACTATCATCCTTTTCATCCCCTTTTCTTTGGCTAAAAGCGCCAACGGAAGAACACCCCTGACGCCAATCACCCGTCCCTGAAGTCCCAATTCACCAACGACCATCGTTTCCTTCAGATTTTTCTCCGAGAGCTTCCCCATCGCAGCCAGCATCGCCAAGGCAACAGCCAAATCAAAAGCTGTCCCCTGTTTTCGTATATCTGCCGGCGCCATATTGACAACCATCCTTTTTGCCGGGATAGCTGTCCCTGTATTTTTTATCGCTGTTAAAACTCTCTCCTTCGCCTCCCTAACCTCTGAGGCCAGATAACCGACCATCGTAAATGCCGGAAATCCATTACTCACATCTGCTTCCACAGTAATCAGCCGTCCGCTCACCCCATAGACAGCCCCTGAAATGACACTCTTAAACATCTGCGTCCCCCTATCATCGCACTTTCTTTAATTTAAGCGTAAATCCTTTTCTTAAAAATTTCAAGGCGGTATCGTTCGCACTTTTTTGACATACCCCTATCCAAAGACTTAATTTTTCTCTTGCCACACATCATCTGTACGCTTATAATAGAAGAAATTTATTTGTTTTTAGGAGGCATAGCAATGAAAGCTGTAATTCAAAGAGTTTTGTCAGCCAATGTTTCATCCGAAGGACGCACCCTCGGCGCTATCGGCCGCGGCTTCTTAGTTCTTTTAGGCGTTGCTGACAATGATACCGACTCAGACCTTGACTATATGCTCAGAAAAATTACCGGAATGCGCATTTTCGAAGATGAACAGGGAAAGATGAATCTAAGTCTTAAAGATGTTGACGGTGAGCTTTTGGTTGTTTCGCAATTCACATTATTTGCCAATACAAAAAAAGGCAACCGACCGAGTTTTATCGAAGCCGGAAAACCTGATTTTTCCAAAAAAATGTATCTTGAATTTATTAAGCGCTGCAAAGATATGGGATTTAAAACCGAAGAAGGCGAATTCGGTGCAGATATGCAAGTATCTTTAGTCAACGACGGACCTGTAACCATCATTATGGACAGTACGCAGCGCTAAGTAAAAAGGGAAGCCGCAGCTTCCCTTTTTTAAGTGATTTATACAATCACTGGTCAAGAATTTTTTTAATTTCATCCATAAATGTATTCACATCTTTAAAGTCTCTGTAGACCGAAGCAAAACGAACATACGCTACCGGGTCTAATGCCTTTAATTTGTCCATAACAATTTCGCCGATAACCTGCGCCGGAATTTCCCGTTCTTCACGATTAAAGATTTCATTTTCGATTTCATTCAGCAAAACCCGGATTTGCTCGGCAGATACAGGACGTTTATTGCATGAATGTAAAATTCCTTTCTCAATCTTAGCGCGGTCATATGGCTCACGATTATTGTCTTTTTTAATAACAATAAGTGGAATTGTCTCGATTTTTTCATATGTTGTAAAACGCTTGCCGCAAGACTCACATTGACGGCGGCGGCGGATTGAAGTATTATCATCTGCCGGTCTTGAATCAATAACCTTTGTCTCTTGTACTCCGCAAAATGGGCACTTCATCTGTTTTTCCTCCCAAACAATGTTTTCCATAATTTGTTAACATAAATGATGGCTTTATTATAAACTTAAATCCATACTGACGTCAATCATTTTCTTCGCATTTTTTGCATGTTTCAGCGCTGCATACATCAACAAGTATAATATCCTCCCCTATTTGCTTCACACACCGCCATCCGATTGTATATTCTTCATCATGGCCGAATATACCGCAGAATTTGGCAGGCTTTGGGATAATAAGTTGACAGATGCAGCCTGTGCATACATCAAAATCTATGTCCGCCACAACGCCAAGGCGCTGGCAATCCCGTATGTTGATAACTTCCTTTTGCCTCAAATCACATATTCTCAAAATAACACGCCCCAAAGCTCACTTAATCCATTATATGCCGTATTTTCACTTTACATTCTGACTTTCGGCAGTTATAATCATTGTAACTTTTATGTAGATTAAGGAGGTTTCCAATGAAATTCAGACCCTGTATTGACATTCACAACGGCGCCGTCAAGCAGATTATCGGTAAAAGTCTTTCAGATTACGGCAGCTGCGCCGAAGAAAATTTTGTTTCTGAAAAAGATGCCGCCTACTATGCCCGTCTCTACAAAAAAGACGGACTTACCGGCGGACATATCATTCTTTTAAATAAGTTTGGCACACCCGAATACACGCAGGATGTAAAACAGGCCACAGCGGCACTTGAGGCCTATCCCGGCGGGCTGCAAATCGGCGGCGGCATCAACGAAAAAAATGCAGCTTTTTTCCTCGACCACGGTGCTTCTCATGTCATTGTCACCTCCTATGTTTTTAAAGACGGAAGGCTTCACCTTGACAGGCTGAGGGCACTCTCGGATGCCATCGGCAAGAAACACCTTGTCCTTGATTTAAGCTGCCGCAAAAAAAACGGCATCTATTATATTGTCACTGACCGATGGCAGAATTTCACAAATGTTGCCGTGACAGCCGACACCCTTCATGAGTTGTCCGGTTACTGTGATGAATTTCTCATTCATGCTGTCGATGTTGAAGGCTGCCGATGCGGCATTGAAGCCGATTTAATAAAAATTCTCAGCCAATATTCTGAGATTTTGACGACCTATGCCGGCGGCATCGCTTCAATGGACGATATTGATTTGCTTAACCGGCTTGGCCATGCAAAAATAGACTTTACGGTAGGCAGCGCCCTGAATCTGTTCGGCGGCAGTCTTTCTTATGAAACAATCGCCCGCACCTACCGCTCATAGCTGACTATACCTGTCCAAAGCTGCCTTTTTGCTGCCGCTTCTATATCCTTGACATTTTACCGCGTGAGATAGCTGCGCATACTTTTCAGCGCAGCCTTTTCTATACGCGATATCTGTGCCTGAGATATCGCCAGCTCTTTGGCAGCTTCCATCTGAGTCTTTCCCTCGTAAAACCGCATCCTAATAATTTTTTCCTCCCGCTTCGGCAGCTTTTTTAGCGCCTCCCGAATGGCAAGGCGCTCAACCCAAAGCGCCTCCCCGTTTTTTTTATCGCTGACCTGGTCCATAATGCATAACGTATCCCCGCCTTCTGTATATACCGGCTCATAAAGTGACACAGGGCTTTGTATGGCATCCATGGCAAACACAATATCCTCACTGCTCACACCAAGCTCTGTGGCCAGCTCTGTCAATGACGGTTCACGGTTATTTTCCCGCATATAGGCTTCTTTGGCATAAATTGCCTTATAAGCCGTATCCCTCAAAGACCTGCTGACACGTATACTGTTAAAATCTCTCAGATAACGTCTGATTTCACCGATAATCATCGGGCAGGCATATGTTGAAAACATGACCTGCTGGCTCAAATCAAAATTGTCAATCGCTTTAATAAGTCCTATACATCCCACTTGGAACAAATCATCAACATTTTCACTGCTGCTTGAAAATCGGCTTATGACACTTAAAACAAGCCTTAAATTACCTTTAATAAAGCGTTCTCTTGCCTCTTTATCCCCCGCCTTAATACGCCGCATCAGCTGTTCCTTTTCCTCCTTCGAAAGCACCGGAAGCTTGGACGTATTGACGCCGCATATTTCAACCTTATACCCTGCCATCATAATCACCGACCTGTCCTCATAAATTTGCGTCATTCACAAAAGCATGCTTTCGTTTATGACTGCTTTATTTAAGGATTCACACTTTCGTCAGTGAATATACATGGCATTTTATGGGGCAACTTACCAGACGGCGCTTAATAGAGCTTTAGCATCTCTTTTTTGAGCCTTAGAATAATTTTTTTCTCCAGTCTTGAAATATATGACTGGGAAATTCCCAAAAGCTGTGCCACCTCCTTTTGTGTCTTTTCACGGCCATCTGCCGCAGCCAGACCGTATCGAAGTTTTATAATTGTCTGTTCCCGCTTTGAAAGCCGTGTAATTGCCTTATTTAAAATCCGTCTGTCAACCTCATCCTCAATCCCCTTTGATACCTCATCTTCGTCACTTCCCAAAATATCCGACAATAGCAGCTCATTGCCGTCCCAGTCCACATTCAGCGGTTCATCTATAGATACCTCCATTTTTATTTTGCTGCTGCGGCGCAAATACATTAATATTTCATTCTCAATACATCTCGACGCATAGGTTGCAAGCTTAATATTCTTTTCCGGATTAAAAGAATTGATAGCTTTAATCAGGCCGATGGTTCCTATTGAGATTAAGTCTTCAACGCCGACACCTGTATTATCAAATTTTTTTGCGATGTAAACAACAAGTCTTAAATTATGTTCGATGAGCAGCGCCCTGCCCTCCTCCTTCTTTTCTGTGTTAAGCAATGACAGTGCCCTCGCTTCCTCCTCAGCCTCTAACGGCACCGGTAAAATATTCGTTCCGCCAATGTAATAAATATCACCGTTTTTCGGATAAATCACACGTTTAAATCCCTGCGCCACCTTATGACGCAGGCTCGCAGGTACAACTGCTTTTACCATCGTTTCTGCCTCCCTTATTAATTTTTAAGCTCTCCGCTTTCATTACCGAAGCATATCCGGATGCAAAAGCGCATGACAGCCGCTTCCGATAGTCCCATCATAAAAAGCAACAAAAACCTTTTCCCTTCTCAGATTAAGTGCCTTGATTTCCATAGCTTCCACAGGAAAAGCATATAAGATGCCCGACCTTTTGCCCACAGAATGATAGGGGACAGCCCTAATTTTTAACATATCCTCTTTTTTGAAATATTGTTTTATAAAAGCTTGCTCGACAACCATCACCGGACTTTGACTGATTGGCTCATAGAGACGGTTGCCCGTATCTACCAAAGCCCTGACTTCAACCCTTTGACCGTGAATAACAAACACCGCCGCAACAATTCCTTTTTCCCTGTATAAATGATACAGGCAAAAATGCCCTGCACAAAAAAGTACCGCCAACGCTGTAACGGCTGCCGCCCCAATCAAATAAAACAA
>CABUBX010000038.1 GCA_902489925.1 uncultured Lachnospiraceae bacterium
CCATGTACTGCGAATCCGAATAAAGTTCGACAACACACGGACGGTTTAATGCCTCAAGCCCCTTAATCGCCGCCATTAACTCCATACGGTTGTTGGTTGTCTTTTTATAGCCTGCGGATAATTCCTTGACGTGCAGCTGTCCCTTTGAATCAGTATATTCAAGGACAGCGCCGTAACCGCCCGGGCCGTCAGGATTGCCTCGCGCCGAGCCATCAGTATATATCTTTACAAACATCATTCTTTTTCTCTCCTTTACAAGCGCCACTGTCCGGTTGTCTCAAACTGAGATGCCGTAACCGCAGCCCTATCAATTAATTTTTCATCAAAGCCGATAATTCCGAGAAGCTTAATGGCATTTCTTGAAACTGCTTTTCCTCTATACAGCCTGTAATCAAAAGTCACCTTATCTTCCTCCACCATTTCCTGGAAATGATAATTATCATAGGTTTCCTTTAAAAGCTCTGTCAATTCAATATCATGGGTTGCCGCAAAGCATATCGTATTCATCATTGCCAGTCTGTTTAAAATCTGGGATGAGGCCGCAATTCTTTCAATCGTATTCGTTCCCCGAAGCACTTCATCAATGAAGCAAAGCATCGGCACCTTGCCGTCCCCTTCTTTGACGATACGCTTTAGCGACTTGATTTCAACAATAAAATAACTTTCGCCGCCGCTTAAATTGTCTCTGAGCGCCATCGAGGAATAAACTCTGAAAAAGTTTGCCCGATAACTTTTTGCCAATACGGTGTGTATGGTCTGTGCCAAAATCGCATTAATCGCCGCCGTCTTTAAAAAGGTGGACTTGCCCGATGCATTAGAGCCTGTTAAGAGGACACTCTTTTGTGCACAAATATCATTTGTGATTGGCTCATGAATGAGCGGATGAAATATCCCCTCGGCACAATAGATTTTCTCACAGCTCCCGCCTTTAGTCTGCACAAACTCGGGCACACACCAGCCACCCTCCATCATCTTCCGATAAGAGGCTGTGCCGATATCTATATCCAGCTCACCGATATAATCCATAATCTCCGTCAGCTCATCCATATGTCCCAGCACTGTATTGAGGACAAAATCAAAAAGAATCACATCCACATGAAATATCATTTTAACATAATCCATCAGCAAATCAAGCAGCGTGCCGCCCATTTGAGAACCGCTGACAAAAAGCCAGCCAAAACGGCTCATTCTTCTAAAGGGCTTTAAGATTTCCCTCATATGGGCGCTTTCCTTTTCAATGACCGGGATATCCATAGAAGCGATTTTCCACGCACAATAGGTAATGCCCGACATATAAGAAAAGTTATCAAAAAAGCTTTTATTCTTATAAGTAAAGTAAACAATCATATTGACGGCAATAAAAACAAGTAAAAGCGCCAAAAATTTTGTCGGCGCAATGACCGTCAACACAATTGAGGCCACAAGACCGAGAGAAAGAAAAATATTTAATGCCGGATTGTGCTTCGGCGCCTGACGCAAATAATCAAGATACTGATAGACACCCATATTTTTCATCTTGCCAAGACGTTTAAGCCTCATCTGAACGTTAATCCGCTCATCCTCATGGTCTTTGAACCATTCAATCCGCTTTTCCCTCTGTTTAAGAGGCGTCTCCTCAAAAAAAGGCTCACGCAGTGCGGCGTAGAGATATTCCTCGCCGATTCCTGTACATGTCTGATTTAAAAGCTTAAAGATTTCATCCATCTCAAGGTCATTCCATGTAATATCGTCAATAATATCCCCGTGATGCGCTTTGTGTTTAAAATAAAAATCAAGGTACTCATACCGTCCCCTGTCATAGTCATTCTCAGGTATTTTTCCGTATATCTTTTGGAAAAAGCTTCGCATACGCTGTTTTAAGGTGACTTTATCATAAATTGCTTTCATTAGTATAAAACCAAATACAGCGGCCGTAACCGCCAGCATTATCTGCCAATCCTCCATGCATCATACCTCCTGTTGCCGTTTTATTCGCCCGCTTATATGCAGCGGACACTTTCTGTATCAAATGTAAATTTTATTATAGCATACACCTGCCGCAGGCTACAAGCAAAAAGCATTTGTAAAACATTGCCCGCAGGCTTATAATAAAGCTATAGACTATATATACTGCAAAAGGGAGGTTTTTTTATGGCAACAATCTACTATAACGGTACTTTTATTTCCTGCGAGGAAGATAACCGTATTTTTTCCGTGCTTATTACAGACGGTGATAAAATCGTCTACACAGGCTGTGAAATTCCAAGCCGTTTTAAGGAGTCAAAGCGCATCAACATGAACGGGCGATGCGTCATTCCTGCTTTTTCGGATACCCATATCCACTTTGAAAGCTTTGCGCTTTTTGCGACCACCGCAGATGTCCGTGATGCCAAAAATTTTGAAGACATGGGAAATATTTTAAACGCGTACATTGACACCCACCCGGAGGCTGAGTTTTTCCCGGCTTACGGCTGCAGCGCCCACACCGTTGAGGAAAAAAGACTGCCTGAGCGTGATGACCTTGACAAGATGGTTTCCATTCCGCTGCTTATTGTCAAGTATGACGGTCACGCTGCCGTTGCAAACTCTGCATTAATTGACGCTTTCCCGGAGGAAGTAACCTGCGATTCGGGCTTTGACAAGGAAACCGGCTGGCTCTATCAAAATGCTTTTTATAAAGCTGTCAATTTTATTACTGCCAAAGTATCTCCGATTGCACTCTTAAAGGGCATGTATGAGGCTGCAGATACATTGGCCGGCCGGGGCATCGGCTATATTCATACAGTTGAGGGCGTCGGCTATAAAAATGATATCGACATCGACACCATTGAACTTATTCACTCGGCTCTGCCGCAAAAGTTTACCGTATTCTTTCAGACAATGGATACCCAAAAGGTTGTACGCCGCAAAATGAAGCATATCGGCGGCTGCTTCCGCCTTGCCCTTGACGGCTGCTTCGGCTCGGAGGATGCCGCGCTGACACAAGGCTACACAAACAACCCTGACAACAAAGGCTTCCTCGCTTACTCGCAGGAGGAGGTGGATAACTTCTGTATCGCCGCCAACCGCGCCGGACTTCAGATTGCCATGCATGCCATCGGTGACGCCGCCGTCTCACAGGCACTTCACGGATTTGAGGCCGCACTTAAAGACATGCCAAGGACAGATGTCCGCCACATTTTAATCCACGGTGATTTAATGTCTGAGGACGCCATAAAAAAAGCGGCCCAGCTGCATATCACTATTGCGGTTCAGCCTGCATTTCTTCATTGGAGAGAGGAACCTGAAAGCTACCTGACCTCCATTTTGGGCGAGCGCGCAAAACAGATTCTTCCGCTGCGCTCGATGGTTGATAACGGACTTTTAGTCACATCGGGAAGCGACGGCCCATGTACAGTACCGAACCCGATTTTCGGTATTTATGCCGCCTGCAATCATCCTGATGAGGCACAGTCACTGACGCCCCTTGAAGCACTGAAAACCTACACCCTATGGGCTGCACAAAGCGCCGGTGACGATGATTTGTACGGCAGTCTCACCGCCGGAAAAAAAGCAAATTTTGTTGTTCTTGATAAAAACATTCTTGAAGTGCCAAAAGAAGAAATCAAAGACATCAAGCTTTGCGGCGTCTTTCTTGACGGCAAACGCTATAAAACGGGCAAACCGTTTAAGATGGCAGGCTTTGGCGCACAGGTTTTGAAATCAAAATTAAAAGGTAAACTATAAATAAACTTATTGCTTTAGACGTCATGTTGCTGCTGTCTTGCTATACAAAAAGCCGAATGACCTGAAATTTATAACTCAGGCCATTCGGCTTTCTTAATTTAATTATAATTAGTTATTGATTAACTTATTGTCATCATTCCAGCTGTAGAGCTTTCTTAACTCAGCGCCGACTTTTTCTGCCGGATGCTCAGCGGCACGTTTTCTCATCGCTTTGAAGTGCGGTGCGCCAACCTGATTCTCAAGCAGCCAGTTCTTTGCAAATGTACCGTCCTGGATATCTGAAAGAATCTGCTTCATCGCCTTCTTTGTCTCGTCTGTAACAATCTTTGGTCCTGTAATATAATCGCCAAATTCTGCTGTATTTGAAATAGAATATCTCATGCCTGCAAAGCCGCTCTCGAAAATAAGGTCAACAATGAGCTTCATCTCGTGGATACATTCAAAATAAGCATTCTCCGGTGCATAGCCCGCCTCAACAAGTGTCTCATATCCTGCCTGCATCAGTGCGCAAACACCGCCGCAAAGCACAGCCTGCTCACCGAAAAGGTCTGTCTCTGTCTCAACTCTGAAAGTTGTCTCAAGCACACCGGCTCTTGCGCCGCCGATACCAAGTGCATAAGCAAGACCCATATCCTTCGCCTTACCTGTCGCATCCTGCTCAACTGCGATTAAACAAGGTACGCCTTTGCCTTCCTGATACTGGCTTCTTACAGTATGTCCCGGTCCCTTAGGTGCAATCATTACAACGTCTACATCCTTCGGAGGAATAATCTGTCCGAAATGAATTGCAAAACCATGTGCGAACATCAGCATATTGCCCGGCTCAAGGTTTGGTGCAACGGATTCCTTATACATCGCTGCCTGCTTTTCATCATTAATTAAAATCATAATAATGTCTGCTCTCTTTGCCGCTTCTGCTGCTGTATATACTTTAAATCCCTGTGCCTCTGCTTTTGCCCATGACTTACTGCCTTCGTAAAGACCGATAATAACGTCACAGCCGGATTCCTTTAAATTTAATGCATGTGCATGTCCCTGGCTACCGTAGCCGATAATTGCGATTGTCTTGCCTTCCAATAATGAGAGGTTACAGTCTTCCTGATAATAAATCTTAGCCATTTGAAATTCCTCCTAAATATGTATTAGTCATTTAATGTGTTAAACTAATTAAGTCTATTCTAGTCCTTTTTTTTGATTTGTCAATAGCAATCACTTTACTTTTTTACTTTATTGCGATAAATTTCAAAAAATCAATCCAAGTAACGGATATCCTCTGCCCCGCGGGCAAGACCTGTGATACCGGTTCTCGCAAGTTCTAAAATCTCATAGCCTTCTAAAAGATTAATAAAGGCTTCCAGCTTTGACTGATTTCCGGTAAGCTCAATAATCAGTGACTCACTGCAGACATCAATAATATTTGCTCTGAATATATTTGCCACAGAAATAATCGCAGGACGCTGTACATCTGTCGCTCTGACCTTCACAAGTACAAGCTCTCTTGCCACATATTCTCCGTCATCCAAGCACTTGATATCTAAAACATCCACCAATTTTCTAAGCTGCTTTTCAATCTGCTCAAGAATCTGGTCGTCGCCGCGCACGGCAACTGTCATTCTTGAAAAACGCGGGTTGGCTGTCTCGCCTACTGTTAAACTGTCAATATTGTATCCGCGGCGTGAAAACAAGCCGGAAACACGGCTTAAAACACCGGCTGTATTATCTACAAGAATTGACAGCACTCTTTTACGCTCGTTCATGTATACACCTCTTTCAGCGGCATCAGCCAAAGGCTTTGCCATCTCATACTATGATGCCGGCATCAAAAGCCCACAGGCTTTTAATGCCAACATGATGTTATTCAATATTGTACCTGTCGTTTCTTTTATTGTCAACACTTTTCTTGATTAAAGTAGTAGACAATCAAAGCTGCGGAAATTTGCCATACTTCCAAGCTCATCTTCTATACGCAGCAGACGATTATATTTTGCCGTGCGCTCACCTCTTGCCGGCGCGCCTGTCTTTATATGTCCGGCATTGACTGCAACTGCAAAATCTGCGATAAACGTATCCTCACTTTCACCCGAGCGATGGGATATGATTGTTTTATATCCCGACTGCTTTGCAATATTAACTGTTTCCAGTGTTTCTGTCACTGTGCCGACCTGATTCGGCTTAATTAAAATGCCGTTTGCCGCACCGCGTCCGATACCCATGCGCAGCCGCACATCCTTTGTGACAAACAAATCATCGCCGATAAGATATGTCTTTTTTCCAAGACTTTGCGTCATGGCCTTCCATCCGTCCCAGTCCTCCTCAGCCAGTCCGTCCTCAATCGAATAAATCGGATAGGCCTCACACAATTTTTCATAATATCGAATCATACCGTCCGAATCCAGTTTTTTGTGCTCTCCCGAAAGTTCATAGCGCCCCTCCCTGTAAAATTCACTGGCAGCGGCATCAATTGAAAACTTAATATCACTTCCCGGCTCATAGCCCGCCTGCTCTGAAGCTTTAACAAGAAGCTCAAGCGCTTCCTTTGTCCCTTTAAGCTTAGGGGCATAACCGCCCTCGTCGCCAAGGCCCGTCTCAAGACCTTCTTTTTTTAAAACAGCTCTTAAACTATGATAAACCTCACTGCCCATTCGAAGACTTTCCTTGTACGTTTTTGCACCAAAAGGCACAATCATAAATTCCTGAAAATCCAGTTGGTTGTCCGCATGTGCACCGCCGTTTAATATATTCATCATCGGCAGCGGCAGCATACTTGCAGAGACACCCCCGAGATAACGATAAAGCGGCATATGCAGTTCATGGGCAGCGGCGCGGGCACAGGCCATAGATACGCTCAAAATAGCATTGGCACCGAGACGGCTTTTATTGTCCGTGCCGTCAAGCAGCACCATTGTTTTATCAATGGCTGTCTGTTTAAAAACATCTTTGCCGCAAAGTGCATCAAAAATCTCCGTATTGACGTTTTTTATTGCCGATAAAACTTCCTTGCCCATATACCTGCCGGCGTCATTATCCCTCAGTTCTACCGCCTCATAAATTCCCGTTGACGCACCGCTTGGCACAATCGCCCGTCCAAACGCACCGGCGCTTGTTCGCACCTGTGTCTCTATTGTCGGATTTCCCCGTGAATCCAACACCTCTCTGGCATATATTTCTTTAATTTCAGACATAAAATAACCTCCAGTCTATCACACTTAACACAACATTAGTATGTGATATACCGAAGGTTTTATACGAAAATATCATGACTGTATATATTTTCTGAACTTATTCCATATAGCTGCCTGAAAATAATCATAAGCCTTATCATAAATGACAAGGACAACCTGACCGATAAGAAGTGCCCCGATAATAAAGCCCCGACTCAGCTCTCCCGCAAACAAAAGCTTCGGAAAAACAAACAGCATCGGCACATAAATTATATTGAACACAACAAACTTCACCGCCCAAAAAATCACTTTACGGTTTTTATTTGTATTCATCCTGCCAATCAGGATAAATGCCGCCTCCGCTAAAAGCACATAAAGGGACATCAGTGAAAAAGTAATACAGTACAGCTTATTCGGCGCTGCTAAAAAGCCAAGAATCGCCGCGGCAATATAAAATGCAATACCGTATTTCAGGCCAAATTCCCGTATGATGACACCGACAAGAAATGATGCCGCCGCCAGCAAAAATAATGTATTAAAATCGAAAACACCGCTTAAAACAACCAAAATAACGGTAAGAGCCAATAAAAGACCCGAAAAAGCCATCTTCTTAGCATTTACATGCATGAGCACAAATCGCCTCCCATACACTCACAGCAGGAATCCGCACACCACAAATCACAGCACATATTGCCTGTACCGCATGTCTGATTGGAATTGCCGCCGTTGCCATAGCTGTTATTTTGATAACGCTGTGACTGCCACTGCAGCTGATTATAGAAATTTCTGTACTCAGCATTATTCGGTTCCATATTCAGAGCTGTCTGAATATCGCTGTTTGCCTGAAAATTATTGCCAAGACCTGCATTGGCAATAGCACTCAGATAATACCAGCGTCCGTCCTTTGACGGAATACCGGAAAGTACATTCAAGGCATCTTGGTAACGTCTGAAATTAATATAATTATAAACCGCCTGATACTTTGCATCATTGTTCTGGTAAGAGGACTGATTACCATAGTTTGGCTGACTGCCGTAGCCTTGTGTACTACCATAGCCCTGACTGCCGCCGTAGCTGCGCTGACCGCCGCCGCTTCTTTCCTTCATAATCTGGTCATACGCCTCCTGAACCTCTTTAAAACGTTCCTCCGCCAAATTAGCCAGCGGATTATTGGCATATGAATCCGGATGATACTTTCTCGATAAATCTCTGTATGCTTTCTTCACTTCGTCATCTGAAGCATTAGGTGATATCCCTAATATACTATATGGGTCATTTACCATGATTTTTTTCCTCTCGTTCTTTCATCTCTTTTAACCGGGCATTACGCTTTGTCCATACGCCCGAGTATAATATATTTCTCAAAATATCGACATCTTCAATACACGGCAGCAACTCAAAAGCCGCACTGCACTCGGCCATCATCATCGTCATCATCTGATGGCAAAGCGCCTCATAATTATCCTGTGTGCTAAACTTTTTCAAAGGGTTATAACTTCCCTTTTTCAAGTCCTTTCCCAAATCATCCCACGCATCCATAATGTATATAAACTTTCCGAGATAAAAACCGATATGCCGAAGTGTATCCTCCCACACATCCCTTTTATAGACAAAAAGCTCTGCCATAAGACGTCCGAAGCATCCTGCCGTTTCATCAATGCTTTCGGAGTTCGCAGCCTCAAGATGCTGGAGACGACGCAGTTCCTTTCGGATAACCGCACACTGCCGTGGATATAATGCCTCGATTTTTCTTGCCCGCCGACGCATCACGCCCGCCGCCACAAACCCCGGCACACTTTTTTCATCCATCCAGTCATCCTTAAAGTGATAATACGACAAAATGATATTCATCGAAGCACAGTAGTCTGTGATTTCATTCTGAAGCATCGCCACCGGCTTTACGGGACTTGTCGGACAACGGTGCTTTGAAAGCTTTGTTTCACTCTCATAAAGAGATGTCAGCAAAACAATGGCAAAAGTCATATCATAGGTCAGTGTCAGCCGCCCGGTCTGCCCGTACTTTTCCTTCAATGTTCGGCACAAACCGCAGTAATAAGCTTTATATTTATAATAATCCTTCACCTTTAATTCCGGTTTATCGACGGTGACATAGCCAAACATACTTTTCCCTCCGCTGTCTTTTTAGCGCGCCATAAATCACGCTATTGTTTCGATTATACAACAGCCATAGGTAAAATACAACTATTTATTTTGTTTGCCAGTCTGCCGGGTAAGTAATATAAACATATCTTGTTTTTGAAGGCGTCTGAAAATGAATATGGCTGCCCGCCGGGATGTAAATGATTTCTCCGGCCTTTGCCGAAACAATGCGCCCGTCAATTTCAATCTCCAAAAGTCCATCGAGCACAATATCATATTCATCATAGGTCAGCGTCCATTCAAAGCTTGTATGGTCAAGTTCCATCACCCCCGCACCCATATGCGGTGATTCCTCCAAAGTCACAACATCCTTAAGCCCTACCCCTTCTGCCCCTGCAAAGGGTTCACAGTGCACGGTCTCCGTTTTTATTTTCAAAATCCCGCTTTTATCCTTCTCCTTAACAAAATCCCCGCAACTTTTGGCAAGACTTTCCGCCACCACCTTAGATACAATTTCCCGTATCATTGATTCATTATATTCCATACATAACCGCCTTTCTGCCACACCCTCTCAGGGCGAAACCTTCTATTTTTACATCATGCATTATGCCCAAAGCGAAAAAAAATATAACCTTCCCTTAAACCTTTGCCATTTTAAAAAGAATAACTGCCACGGCAGAGCCAAGAACCTCTGCCGCCGGAAAAGCAATCCATATACCGACAGCCTCCATGCCAAAGCCCCATGCCAGTATCGCACCAAGCACAATCGTCACAACAAACTGTCGAATCAGCGAAACAATCAGCGAACGGATACCCATGCCGAGCGCCTCAAAGGCCCCGCAGTAAATGACGCCGACTGCAGAAATCACAAAACCGATACTAATAATTCTAAGTGCCGTTACGCCCTTATCCAATAATTCCGGTTCGGCATCAAAAAGCATCAGAATCTGTTCAGGGAAAAGCTGTGCCGCTAATGTTCCGACTGCCATAATTACCGCCGTCAGTATAAGGCTCAGCCGAATCGTCTTATAAGTTCTTCGCTTCTCGCCTGCACCGTAATTATAGCCTATAATCGGCCGCATACCCTGAATAATACCGTTGGCCGGCATATAAATAAAGCTTTGCAGTTTTAAAAATATCCCAAGTACAGCGACATAAACCTCAGAAAACTTGACAAGCATTCCGTTTAAAATGCTGACGAGTACCGACGGCAGTGCAAGCATCAGGGCAGACGGAATACCGACAGAATAAATCTGTCCGACAATTTCCGACTGCGGCTTCATGTACTTACGACTGATTTTAGACGGCAGTCCCTTTTTTATATAAATAAATATATAAATGAACATGCCTGCAAACTGCCCTGTAATAGTTGCCAGCGCCGCACCGCGCACACCCATTGCCGGGATACCAAAATAACCAAAAATAAAAATCGGGTCAAGAATAATATTAATCACGCAGCTTGCCGCCAATACAGCCATTGTTGTCATCATCGCACCGACAGCCTGATAAATTTTTTCAAAACTCATCTGTATAAAATTTCCAAAGGAAACACACATGACAATATAGCCATAATCACATGCCCACTCAAGCACCAAATCATCTGTCGTAAACATTTGCAAAAAAGGTTTCGTTAAAAAGGCGCCTGCCAATGCGAAAACAGCCGCATGAAGCACCGTAAGCAGCATCCCGACTGATGCCGCCTGACTTGCTTTTTTTGTATTTTGAGCGCCAAGATTCAGCGATATCACCGAGCCGATACCGACACCGATGCCAACAGATAATGCCATAATCACATTTTGAAGCGGATAGACTAAGGATACCGCTGTCAGCGCCTGCGTGCCAAGTCTTGAGACAAAAATACTGTCCACAATATTATAAAGTGACTGAATAAGCATGGAAACCATCATCGGCACACCCATAGAGATAAGCAGCGGCAGAATAGGCTTCGTTCTCATTAACTCTTGTTTATTCATACATCAAATCTGCCCATCAGTGAATAATGAGCGTATCCTCCTCATCGGATTTTGCCACCGAAGCTTCTGCCTCTAAAAGCATTTGAAGCAATTCATGGTCATAATTGTGACGAACCTGTCTGACCTTATCAAACATCATGACAGCCTCATCTCCCGGTTTACATGGCGGCCATTTAGGAAGCTTAGGACAATTCGGATTGCCTGTTTTTGCAAAAGCCATCCATGCATAAAACATGGCATCCTCCAGTTCATCTGACACACCCGGCACATTACATACAGGCACCTTATCTGTATTTTTAAATACAAACGGTATCTCAGAGCAATGCCATGCCGGCTTTCCGTCATCATACGGAAATTCAAAAGCAAACATATAGGAATATATCGGCGCCTGTGTATATACAGACCGCTTCGCAATAAAATCTATTGTCGGCGCTCTGAAAATTGAATCGAGGAATACCAAATCGGCAAGACACTTTTCAGGGTAAGCTTTCTTAAACAGGCCTATAAGTTTTTCCGTATAATTCTCGAATCTTTTTTCAATAATAGCCTTTATCTCAGCCTCTGACTTTGAATACTTGTCCTGTATGCCCGGACCAAAGAAAAATTCGCCAAACACCGTGCCAATCAATAACGGAATTGTCTTTGCGTGTTCTCTGAAACCGACAAACCGAGGGTCGCCTTTATAAAAATCATTGGCAATCGGCACACCGCCGATATATTCACCGGCCTCGGCAAGCTTCGGTGACACTTTTTTATAGGCTTCTGCCAAATAATAATACGGTACTTTTTCAAGCGCCTTAACATCGCCCGCTTCCATACCGAGCGCCTCCAGCAATGATTCCGCAAGAATCGTTCCGTCTGTCTTTGGCACATCAATAAAGCCGTCGATAAGACCGCTTTGAATGATACCTTTGTGAAAAAGGCCGTCTGCCGCCGGTGTCTGTAAAAGTGTCCACACCTTCATGCCGCCGCCCGACTGTCCAAATAAAGTGACATTATCCGGGTCTCCTCCGAAAGCTTCAATATTATCATGAATCCAGCGAAGCGCCTCGACCATATCCGCGTTGCCTGCATTCCCCGAATTGGCATATTCCTCACCGTAAGCCTCCAAATTAAAATACCCGAGAATATTTAAGCGATGATTTAAAGATACGACAACGATATCGCCATACTGACTCATATTTTCACCGTCATAGGCAACATGCTCAATGGATGAGCCGGCATAAAAGCCGCCGCCGTGAAGCCACACCATCACCGGCTTCTTTGCCTCTCTATTGATAGACTGAGTCCACACATTCAAATTTAAGCAATCCTCATCCATCGGCCAGTACCGATGCGGCACAAACACTTCACCGCTTGGCGCCTCCTGATTTAGAAGTGGGCACACATAACCGTAAGAGGTTGCTTCCTTTACACCCGCCCACGGTTGTACCGGCTTTGGCATATGAAAGCGTTTTGCCTCGGCATATTTAACACCAAAAAACATATACGTTCCGTCAACATACATGCCCCGCAAATCGCCGGCTTTTGTCCTTACTATCGGAGTTTTTTGTGAACAAACAAAATTTTTCGCCATAATCTTTCTCTCCCTACCAAGTTTTTGCAAGCTCTGCCGCGCAAAGCTTTGCTTTTTGTAAAATAGCGCTGCCATCCCACTGAAGAACATCCAGTCCCTCAGCCGCCAGTCGTTTTGTCTCATATATACCAAGCATTTTTGCACAGCCGCTGATATATTCATAGCCCATGTCCTTATCTTTAACAGGGCCGCCGCTCGTCGTTATATATAAAAGCTTATCTGCTCGGCTAAGCCCCTTAGGAATACCGTTCGCATCGTAATAAAAGCTTAGACCGGTCACAAAAATATTTTCCATATAAACCTTTAAAACCGCAGGAAACGATAAATCCCAATATGGCGCAGACACGATTATTCTGTCCGCCTCAATCCATTGTCTTGCATAATCAAACATCGGATTTTCCCACTGTTTAAGTTTTTGAAGACGCAGCCGCTCGTTCACACGTCCCCAGTCAAACAAGTCAAGATTCTTTTCTTCAAAAAGGCGTATTTCTTCAATTTCAACTTCAACCGAATGTTTTTCGCAATATTTTCCTATAAACTCACGTGAAAGCTCTAATGTCCTTGAAGCTTCATGTGCACACACATTCACCCATAAAATTTTCATTCCAGATGACTCCCTTTCATTCCGAATTATCTTTTCTAAACCGCAGTCCGTTTTCTTCCTTTTTCCGCGCTTATTTTTCTCCTACATATTTATGAATCGCTGCCTTAACCGCACCCTGACCGCCAATCATCTCACGAAACATCGTTTCAATCTTTTCGCCAAGCCCGGCCTCATAAATATTTATGAAGAAAATGCGTTCATTAGAAAGAATCGGTTTTAACTGCTCTTTGAAGGTTTCCGGCTGCCCCACCACGATATCCTTTAACTGTTCCCGGATTTCTTCGCTCATCGGGTCCGGCGCAAGTTCATAAGTCTTTCCTTCATCGTCAATGCCCAGCATATATCGAAGCCAGCCCGCAATTCCGAGCGGGATTGCGGTGAGACGGGAAGCATCTCCGTATTTAGCCACATAGGCTTTAATCGTCTCGCCGAAGCGGATACCTACCATCTGTGACACATCGACAGCAAGCCGAAGATTTGTATCGCCCAAATATTCATTTGGAAAACGCTCATTGAAAAGCTCATCCACAAATGCCTGCGGTGACAAAATCCCGGGATTTGGCACAACCAAAAGTCCTTCATCATAGGCAACCATACGCGCCATTCTCATCATATCTTCATTTGTATTCAGCATATGGGCAAATAAATCATAGCCCAAAACCACGCCCAGCGGTCCCACAGCAGAATGTACAGGATTCAGGCATACGGTCACCTTCATACGCTCTGATAAATTGACCGTTTCGCGGTCGGTCATATAAACACCAAAACCTTTTTCCAAAGCCGGACGGCCATTTGGAAAATTATCCTCAATCACCAAATACTGCGGCTTTTCTGCATTGACAAACGGTGCAATATACGTTCTTTTTTCTGTAATGACCGGCTGCATATTTTCGACACCCAAAGCTTCCAAATCATCCGCAATCTGTTCACTCGGACGCGGAGTAATTTTATCAATCATCGTCCACGGAAAAGCAATCAGCTTTTCGTTGCTCACATACTCTGTAAAGCCGGCTTCCACAAACCCGGCCTTTTGCCATTCTTCTGCCACCATCATGACAGCCTCTCGAAGCTTTGCACCATTTTGAGAACAATTATCCATTGATACAAGCGTCAACGGATATTTGCCCGCTTTATATCTTTCGTAGAGCATCGCTGTCACAACCGCCATAACGCCGACTGCCGCCTCCGGTCCCTTTCTGACATCAGCCTCCGCAAAAGGAAGCCATGTACCATCCGATTTTAATAAGACATAGCCCTTTTCTGTAATCGTAAAAGTCACCATCTGTAGGGACGGACTGGAAAAAATCTCTTTCAGCCGCTTCCACTGAATCGGGTCTTCTGCCGTCGCCTTCACAGCTTCCGCCAGAGAACCAATCACTTTATATTCCCGTGTGCCATCTGAGTGCAAAATCACATTCAATCCGAGATTATCAAAAGGCTCATAAATTTTATCCACGACATCATAGTCAAAGGCTTCTGCGCAAATAATCCCTCTGTCCCATTCACCTTCCTCCAAAAGACCGTCTGCAATGCCCCCGATAAAAATACGAAAGATATTGCCGATGCCAAAATGCACCCATTGCGGCTTTTCCTTTGCCTTTTCGGAAGTCTTTTCTACATCATATTTCGGAAGCTCGATTCCTGCTTTTTCCCATAATTTTCGATTTTTAATTCCATTGATTGTCAGTTCCACTGCTTTTTCTCCTTGTCCTCCTATCGTTTCCTAGTATAATCCACGCAAATTAGAAGTCTGTTTCAAATTAGCTTTTTTATGCTAA
>CABUBX010000039.1 GCA_902489925.1 uncultured Lachnospiraceae bacterium
CAAATTGACTTCGCACACTTTTAGTTTTTCTTTAAGCTTCAGATAAGCCCTTGCTGTCTCCTCCTGACGTTTAAGCGGCCCAATCTGTTTTTCAAGCTCTGCCAAAATATCATTGACGCGCGAAAGATTCATCCGCTCAATTTCAAGATTTTTCTGTGCCGCCTGCTTTCTTTTTTTAAACTTTACAATGCCTGCCGCTTCGTCAAACAACTCACGGCGTTCCTCCGGCTTACCGTTTAAAATTTTCTCAATCTGTCCCTGACCGATAATTGAGTAGCCTTCCTTGCCGATTCCGGTGTCAAAAAATAATTCCTGAACATCTTTAAGACGGCAGCTGTGTCCGTTCATCAGATATTCGCTCTCACCGGAACGGTAAACACGCCTTGCCACAACGACTTCGTCGTAATCAACCGGAAGTTTATGGTCTGAATTGTCAAGTGTAATGGCTACATAGGCAAAACCAAGCGGTTTTCTTGTCTCGGTACCGGAAAAAATAACGTCCTCCATCTTAGAGCCTCGAAGCTGCTTGGCGCTCTGCTCTCCAAGCACCCATCGCACAGCATCACCCACATTACTTTTTCCGCTGCCGTTCGGCCCGACAATGCCTGTAATACCTTTATTAAATTTAAAAACCAGTTTATTGGCAAAGGACTTAAAGCCCTGCACCTCAATACTTTTTAAATACATATGTTTTCACCTACTGTTTATTTGGCAGCTTATGAAGGGAAAGCAATGCCTGATAAGCCGCAGCCTGTCCGCCCGCCTGTTTTGTCCGTCCCGAGCCTTCTCCAAGCACCCTGTCACCAATTTTTGCCTGTACAATAAAAGTACGGTTATGCTCAGGACCTGTTGTTTTTGTAACCTCATAGCAGACCGTTTCATGATAAACACTTTGTATTTCTTCCTGAAGCAGAGTTTTACAATCGCGAAACAGCTCTTTTTTCTCAATATCGTTTAAAATAAAGCTCATAATAAAGTGTCTTGCCGCCTCAATCCCACTGTCAAGATAAATCGCACCGATGACCGCTTCTAAGGCATCCGAAACAACCGAATCCCGCTCTCTGCCGCCGGTAGCTGCCTCACCTTTGCCAAGCCGCAAATAATCGCCAAGCGAAATTTCTCTGGCACACATGGCGAGTGTCGGCTCACAAACTAAGCTTGCACGCTTTTTGCTGAGTTTTCCCTCCTGCATATCAGGAAAATGCCTGTACAAAAAATCACTGGACACAACCTCAAGAACAGCATCACCGAGAAACTCCAGCCGCTCATTGTTATAAAGTCTGTCAATTCTGTGCTCATTGGCATAAGAGCTGTGTGTCAGCGCCTGACGTATAAGATTTTTATTTTTAAACGTATAGTTGATACGGCTTTCTAATGATTCAATACTATGCTCTCTTATCATCCCTTTTAAAGAGTCTCCTTTCTTATATAGTCAATCACATCTTTGACTGTTGTAAGCCGGGACATGATATCATATGTCAATGTCATATCAAAATCCTCCTCAAGCTGATACATAATTTGAAATATCTCCAGCGAATCGGCGCCCAAATCCTTCGCGAACGCCGATTCCACATTGATTTCATCTGCCTTAATTTCTAAAACATTGGCAACAATATTTTTTATTCTTTCAAACTCCATAAATTCAAGCCTACTTTCATGCCTCTGTCGTTTCTGTCAAAATATGCGCTTTTATCTTTCCTGTCACATCATTTTCAACAAAAGGTACGCACTTTAATACAGATGTGCGTATATCCTTAGCTTTTGAATTACCGTGACACTTAATGACAAGGCCGCTAAGACCAAGCATCGGCGCACCGCCGTATTCTGAGGCATCAAATTCTTTAACGAGCCCTTTAAGCGCCGGCTTAACTAAAAGCGCACCAATCTTTGTTTTCAAGGAAGCCATCATCGCTTCTTTGACTTTTTTAAGTAATGTACTTGAAACACCTTCGTACATCTTTAATATAACATTGCCCGTGAACGCTTCGCAGACAATAACATCCGCATAACCGTTTGGAATCTCACGCGCTTCAATGCTGCCGATAAAATTAATATCCTTGCAGGCTTTTAAAAGCGGCATCGTCTCCTTTACAAGCTGATTGCCCTTCTCTTCCTCGGCACCGATATTTACAAGTGCTACAGTCGGATTCTTTTTGCCGACAACATTCTCCATATATATCGAACCCATCTTTGCAAACTGCACAAGATGTGAGGCTCTTGCATCCACATTGGCACCGCAATCTATTAATAACGAAACACCTTTTGTTGTCGGAATCAGAGGTGCCAGCGGTGCGCGCTCAACGCCCTTAATTCTTCCGACAAGCAGCTGACCTCCAACCAAAACAGCGCCTGTGCTTCCCGCAGAAACAACGGCGTCTGCCTTGCCTTCACGCACCATGCGCTGAGCCACAACGGTTGAAGCATCCTTTTTCTTCCTTACTGCTGCAACAGGCGATTCGCTGTTATCAATAACCTCTGTCGCATTGACAACTTCAACTCTTTCTTTATCGTATGTATACTTTGAAAGTTCTGTATTCACCTCAGCCTCTCGTCCGACAAGGAGTACCCTGACTTTCTTATTTTCATTCACTGCCTCAACAGCACCCTTGATGATTTCTGTCGGTGCATAATCGCCGCCCATGGCATCGACAGCCACTCTGACTAATTCACTCATAGTTATAATCCTCCATAATACTCTACTCTTTACTATACTAAATTCCAGAGGGTAAATCAATACAAATCTTTTGTAACATCACAAGAAAACGAAAAAGGCCGGAAACCCTTGATCTTAAAGGATTCCCGGCCTCATTTTAATTAGTCCTGAGCAATAATTTCTTTTTTATTGTATGAGCCACAGTTTTTGCAAACTCTGTGAGGCATCATTAATTCGCCGCATTTGCTGCATTTTACTAAAGCTGGCGCTGTCATTTTCCAGTTAGCTCTACGACTGTCACGTCTTGCTTTTGATGATTTATTCTTTGGACAGATAGACATGGATTACACCTCCTTAAAATTACTAAAGATATCTCGGATGGCTGCCATCCTTGGGTCAAGAGATTGTCTGTCGCAACCGCACTCTCCTAAGTTAAGGTTCTGACCGCACTTAAGGCAAAGACCTTTACAGTCTTCTTTGCACAGAGTTTTCATCGGAAAACGAATCAGCATCTCGTTATAAACCATTAAATCAACATCAAGGCTGCTATGCTCTACGTAACTTGTCTCATCCAATTCCCTGATTCTGTCTTCATCGGATTCATTCAAATCCAATTCCTTATGAATCTCAAAGTCAAAATCCGTAGGTACACCGGTAAGACATCTGTCACATGGAATATCCACAACAACTTTTACCCTTCCGTCTATAGAAATTGTGCGGACTCCGATATTCTTAATGGTAAGCTCTACCGGTGCTTTCTCAATGATTCTATAATCCTGCCCGTGAATGTTGAAAGCGTTACATTCAAGTGGTACGGAATAGCTCTCTGTTTTTTCAGTTGTAGATAATAATTCAGATATATTGATTATCATAGACATCTCCTAAATTCACACCTAATGATTATACCGTTGAGACATAATTTTGTCAACAGTAAAATTTGCAAAATATTCAGAAAGTATAATATTCTCTGCCGACCTTTGTCTTATTTTACTAAAGCAACTGTCTCACGGCAAATAGCAAGTTCTTCGTTTGTAGGAATTACAAGGACTTTAACCTTTGAATCCGGTGTAGAAATCACAACATCCTCGCCGCGCTTTGCATTGGCTTCCTGGTCAAGCTCAATACCAAGATAACCTAAGTATGCACAAATATCTGTGCGGACATATCTGTTATTTTCACCAAGACCTGCTGTAAAGCAGATAGCATCAACACCGTTCATAGCGGCTGTATAAGCGCCGATGTATTTTGCAACTCTGTAAGCAAATACTTTCATTGTTAAAAGTGCTTCCGGTTTTCCTGCAAGGCTGTCTACCTCAAGGTCCATGAAATCGCTTGTGTAGCCTGATACGCCAAGTACACCGGATTTTTTGTTGAGGACATTCATCACGCCTTCAATATCGAGGTTTTCTTTCTTTGCAATAAATTCCATGATGGCCGGGTCGATATCACCTGAACGTGTGCCCATAATTAAACCTTCAAGCGGTGTAAGTCCCATAGAAGTATCTACAGATTTGCCGTTCTTTACAGCACAGCAGCTTGCACCGTTGCCTAAATGACAAACGATTGTCTTTAACTCATCATATGGTTTTCCTAAAAGCTCTGCTGCTTTTTTGGAAACATAGCTGTGGCTTGTACCGTGGAAACCGTAGCGTCTTACTTTGTACTTATCATAGTATTCTTTTGGAAGACCGTAAAGATAAGCTTCCTCAGGCATTGTCTGATGGAAAGCTGTATCAAACACGCCGACCATCGGTGTATTCGGCATTAATTCTTTACAAGCAGAAATACCGATTAAGTTTGCAGGGTTATGAAGCGGTGCAAGCTCTGAGCACTCATCAATTGCTGCCAAAACTTCATCTGTTAATAATGTAGAAGCTGCAAATTTCTCACCGCCGTGAACGATTCTGTGACCTACAGCATCAATCTCATTCATATCCTTAATTACACCGATTTCAGGGTCTGTTAAAGCAGAAAGCACCATTGCAATCGCTTCTGTATGTGTCGGCATCGGCGCTTCTTTTCTGATTTTATCATGACCTGCCGGCTGGTATACAAGACGGCTGCCGTCAATGGCGATTCTCTCGCAAAGACCTTTTGCTAAAACAGCTTCTGTCTCTGAATTGATTAACTGGAATTTTAAAGAGGAACTTCCGCAGTTGATTACTAAAACATTCATTGAAATATCTCCTTTTTTCTTTTCATTCTATCTTATTAATAGCCTGTCCGGGGCGCTTACGGTCTCGGACAGGCTAAAATAATGCTGGTCCTTGTATTATGCCAGCGCTGCTGTGATGATTGCCATAGAGTAAACCTCCATAGCGTTGCAGCCACGTGATAAATCGTTGATTGGTGCGTTAAGACCTAAAAGTACCGGGCCGTACGCGTCAAAATTACCAAGGCGCTGTGCAATCTTATAGCCGATATTACCTGCATTAATGTCAGGGAAAATAAATGTGTTGGCTTTACCTGCAACCTCTGAATCAGGGCATTTTGTGCGGGCAACATGAGGGTCAACCGCTGCATCAAACTGAATCTCGCCTTCGATTGGAAGATTTGGTGCCTTAACTTTAGCTTTTGCAGCCGCATTTCTCATCTTATCAACATCCTCGCCCTTTCCTGAGCCTAATGTTGAATAGCTTAAAAATGCAACCTTAGGGTCGATACCGAAAATCTTTGCACACTCTGCACACTCTAATGCAATCTCAACAAGCTCATCTTCAGACGGCTTAATGTTGATTGCACAGTCACCCATTGCAAGCACTTCATTGCCGCCGACTGTGGAACGAACCATAATAAAGCAGGAAGATACAATCTTGTTGCCCGGTTTTGTCTTAATTAACTGAAGCGCCGGACGCACAGTATCTGCTGTTGAATATGTAGCACCGCCTAAAAGTGCATCTGCAATACCCATCTTAACTAACATTGTGCCAAAATAATTTGCCTGACTTAAAGTTTTTCTTGCTTCCTCCGGTGTGATGCCTTTACCTTTACGAAGCTCTAAAAACATCTCAACCATCTCGTCCATACGATCAAATGATGTCGGGTCGATAATCTCAGCGCCGCGGATATTAAAACCCGTTTCCTCAGCGGCTGCTAAAACCTCGTCAGGATTACCAACTAAAATCGGATGAAGGAAGCTGCTCGCAAGCAGACGTGATGATGCCTCAAGAATACGAGAGTCTGTGCCTTCTGTAAAAACGATTTTCTTTGGATTCTTTTTTAAAATGTCAATTAATGTTCCAAACATAGTTACAAATTCCTCCTATTTTTGTAAATTATCATTATCATTCTTATTGTATACTGTTTTTTGGTAAAAAACAATGGATTTCTTTGTTTTTTCCGCAGTGCATTGTGAATTTTTTTGGACTTGCCTCTTTTGTGCCTTTATTTTATAATAAAATCATGTTTTTTTTGGAGGTTAAAGCTATGCAGGTTCTCGGAATTATTGCCGAATACAACCCTTTTCATAATGGTCATGCGTTTCAGCTTGAAACGTGCAAACGTATTGCAAATGCCGACTATGTCATCGTTGTCATGAGCGGAAATTTTACGCAAAGAGGCGAATGTGCCGCCCTCAATAAATTTACCCGGACAAAAATGGCACTCTTAGGCGGTGCGGATTTAGTTATCGAGCTTCCTGTTCATGCAGCCTGTGCCAGCGCCGGTTACTTTGCCGATGGCGGCATTGCCTTACTCTGCCATACAGGCGTTGTCACACATCTGGGCTTTGGCTCAGAATCCGGTGATTTGGATTTTCTTTTACAGGCATCGGATATTCTTTATAACGAACCTGAGATTTTTAAGACAGCACTTTCAGACGCCCAGCGTTCGGGCATGACCTACGCAACGGCAAGACAAAAAGCACTTTTTTCAGTCTGTCCCACAGCCGGGACACTTTTAACACCGAATAACATCCTTTCTCTTGAATATATCAATGCCCTGCGAAAAAGAAATTCTCCGATTCAGCCGGTGACCGTAAAACGTCAAAAAACAGGTTATCACGACCTGTCCATGGACAGCCCGATATGCTCTGCAACAGCGCTTCGCCACGCTGCAAAAAGTGCTTCGGATACAACCGATTATAAAAATTATATGCCCGATGGCGCAGCCAATCTTTTTGCGGACAGCTTAAAGTGCTGCCGGGCGATTACAAACAACGATTTTTCCGATATGCTTTATTATGCCCTGACAGGCGGCTGCACATACAAAAATATTTTTGATATTGATGAAGCCTTGTCCAATCGAATTTTAAAGCATAAACTTCAGTTTACGGATTTTGACAGCTTTTGCATGCTTTTAAAGAGCCGGAATTACACATACACGCGCATATGCCGGGCGATGTACCATCTTCTGCTTAATATTACGAAGGAATCTGGGCAGCGCTTCTTTGCTTTGGACAGTGCCCCTTATCTTAGGCTGCTCGGCTTTAAAAAATCGGCCGTACCGCTGCTGCATGCCCTTAAAGGCAATAGCGACATTCCTGTGATAACAAAGGCTGCCGACGCATCTGAAATTCTTGACAGTGACGCAGCCGCAATTTTTAAAGAAAACCTTTTTGCGGACAATATGTACCGTTACATCGAAAGCCGCCTTTTAGGCAAAACCGTGCCCCATGAGTTTTCAAGGGGACTCATTATTTTATAAAATCAGTTAAAATTCAGGCGGGCATTTTCGCGCCCGCCTTTTCATACAATAGTGTAAAATCATTGCCGGTGTTTTTATGCATAAATCTCTTATTCCCGTACTCGCCTTTTTTATTTGTCTTTTTATATTTCCATCCGATTGTGCCACAGGGGCAAAGGATGGCTTATTGCTCTGGTTTAACACAATGATTCCCTCTGTATTTCCATTTATTCTTATAACCAATATTTTGCACCGCCTTGGCGGCATACGGCTCTTTGCCCGAATTTTCGGAAAACCGGTAAAAAGGCTTTTCGGCTGCAGCGCAGGCGGCGCCTATGCTGTCATCGTCGGTTTATTGTGCGGCTATCCGATGGGTGCAAAGGCTGTAACTGACAGTCTGCAAACCGGTGATATCACCATCGGCGAAGGCCGTTATCTTCTTTGTTTTGTCAACAATCCAAGTCCTATGTTTCTCATTAATTTTGTGCTGGCTGCCTGCCTTGGCGAGCCTTCAAAGATTGGTTTGGTTTTTACCATTGTCTATTTTTCAACATGGCTTAACGCAAGACTTTGGTATATCTTGAAATATAAAAAGCTGATAAAGGACACTTCACATAGCCTCACAGACGCTGCCCGCATCGCTTCTTATGCTTCCCGTACTGCCGATACAAATTTTTTGATGACATCGGTTGAACTGATGCAAAAAATGGGCGTCTATATGATTATCTTTGCCATTATATGCCGATTAATTTTTAAACTGCCGACAGACAGTTTGTTTTTTACAACACCTCTTTTCAAATCAATCCTTGCCGGACTGACGGAACAGACAACCGGACTTGCCGCTCTTGGCAGCCTTACATTGCCTGCGGCTTATGAAGCGGCAAAAATAAAAATAATCCAAACTTACGGAATTATCCGCGGACACGGATTATCTTTAAAAACCTATATTTGCGGCAAGACAGCACATGCAGCCATTGCAGGGCTGACCGCCGTTTTTTTCGTATACTTTCTTTAATTGACTTCAATCCACTGACGGACATCCTCCTTAAAGGTATTCCATGCATCTTCATGCTCGACAAAATACTTCGGACACACCTTTCCTGTGACATCATAATGGCGTATAATCCCCTCCGGCTCAACTTCCAAATACTCACAGAGCCACCCTGTCAGCCATACAAGGGCATCGTAAGTTTCATCGTTAAACTTTCCTGTCTCGTCAGGATGACAGACCTCGATAGATATCGTATCTGAATTTCTGTCGTTGGAGGCATAGGAAATCTCCGATGTCGGTATACACTGAACAATATCGCCGTGAAGTCCGACAACAAAATGGCTGCTGGCATAAGTTAGATGACTGTCCTTTAGTCCGTCAAAATAATTTCTGTTATCCATAGCCCCCGTCATCGGATTGGCTGTATAATGAATTACAATGCCATTCACCTTTTCAAGCGGCGTCTGCGGTCTTGAATATTCGTTAGGCTCTAAAAGCGCAACATCCATCGGCGGCCGCTTAGAAGCAATGTCATCGCCCGAAGCCTCCACATGCCAGCGATTTGAAGCAGACCTGTCTGCCCTTATGCTTTTATAGAGAAGTCCGCCGGCAACTGCAATCACCGCAATGAATAAAATAACGCCGGCTCTTAATAAAAAAAGCCGGCGTCTATATCTTTTTCGCTGTAACTCCTGTCTTCGGAGTCTTTCCTGTCTGTGTAAGTCCGCCGGCCGTTGTTTGCTTTGTTTTTGCATACACAACCCACTTTTCTTTCGTTAAAATAAAATACATGCTTCTATTTTAACATCCATCCCGGCAAAACTCAACAAATGCTATAAAATCGTAAGCTATTTTAATAAAATGTAAGATTATCAGTCAACGCTGTAGTTTGGCGCTTCCTTTGTAATCTGAATATCGTGAGGGTGACTCTCTTTAAGAGATGCTGCGGAAATCTTGACAAATCTGCCATTCTCCTTTAAGTCCTCGATTGTCTTTGCGCCACAGTAGCCCATACCTGCTCTCAAGCCGCCAAGAAGCTGGAATACTGTATCCTCCACATAGCCCTTGTAAGCCACACGGCCTTCAACACCTTCCGGCACAAGCTTCTTCGCATCTGCCTGAAAATATCTGTCCTTGCTGCCGTTTTCCATCGCTGCAATCGAACCCATGCCACGGTATACTTTGTATTTTCTTCCCTGATAAAGCTCAAAGCTTCCCGGGCTTTCGTCACACCCTGCGAAAAGACTGCCCATCATACATACGTTTGCACCGGCTGCAATGGCCTTTGTCACATCACCGGAATACTTGATGCCGCCGTCAGCGATAACCGGAATGCCATATTCCTTAGCGACACTGTAGGCATCCATCACTGCTGAAATCTGCGGTACACCGATACCTGCAACGACACGTGTTGTACAAATTGAGCCCGGTCCGATACCAACCTTAACCGCATCAACACCTGCTTTAATAAGCGCTTCTGTCGCCTCAGCCGTAGCCACATTACCTGCAATCACATCAAGGTCAGGATAAGCTTCCTTCACCTGCTTAACAACACGAAGTACATTGGCTGAATGGCCATGGGCTGTATCAATAACGATACAATCGACATGCACCTTCACAAGTGCCGCAATTCTCTCCATAATATCTGCTGTGACACCGACACCGGCGCCGCATAAAAGACGTCCCTGAGAATCCTTTGCTGAAAGCGGATATTTAATCTGTTTTTCAATATCCTTAATTGTAATAAGTCCCTTTAAGTTAAAGTCATCATCAACAATCGGAAGCTTCTCTTTTCTTGCTCTGCCGAGTATCTGCTTTGCTTCCTCAAGTGTGACGCCCTCTTTTGCCGTAATAAGACCTTCTGAGGTCATACTCTCACGAATCTTTTTGGAAAAATCTGTCTCGAACTTTAAATCACGGTTTGTCAAAATGCCGACAAGTTTTCTGCCCTCTGTAATCGGAACACCGGAAATACGGAACTTTGCCATAAGCTCATTGGCATCAGCTAATGTATGCTCAGGAGAAAGATAAAACGGGTCTGTAATAACGCCATTCTCCGAACGCTTTACCTTATCCACTTCATCAGCCTGTGCCTCTATTGACATATTCTTATGAATAATACCGATACCACCCTGTCTTGCCATGGCAATGGCCATTCTGTGTTCGGTAACTGTATCCATGCCTGCACTCATTAAAGGTACGTTTAACTGAATTTTCTTTGTTAAATGTGTTGTAATATCCACCTGATTCGGAATCACCTCTGAATAGGCAGGTACGAGTAAAACGTCATCAAATGTAATGCCTTCACCTATAATCTTACCCACGATTTTCTCCTCACTTTCTTTTTCTATAGACAACACGACAACTTACTATCGTCGAAATAATAAGTTGTCGGGCTGTTATTGTGTTAAGTTTTAGAAAAGTTTATCAAATGTGTCTGAAAAAGTCAACACATTATGTATTAATATTACTTATTTTATTTATTAGAAAAACCGCCCGCAGGTTTCAAAAGCCCGTCGAACGGTTTCTTTCTAATACTTCTTCACACGTCTCGGTGAATACTTCCACATATTATCAACCATCTTCTCTGTCGGCTCAAAGAAAATTTTCATACGCGTACTGCCTGAATTTGCAATAATCACATACTTCTTCTTTGAGGCATCTCTTGAAGAAAAGTCATAAACCTTAAACTGTCCGCGATTAAAATCATCCAGCTCATGAGAACCCTCCGGTGCAACAATTTCAATCATGTCGCCTGTCAGCTCAAGCTTTCTCTTTCTTTTATAATTTCCCGTAATCTGGTCAATATCCAAATCACCCGAGGTAAAAATATATTCATACTCAACCTTCTGAATACTAATAAGAAAATACACACCAAACCAGACAGCGAGTGCCAAAATTAAAAAGGTCGGCAAAAACAAAAATATCGCCGCTGTAATAACTAAGCCGCCAAGAACTCCGGCAGCTACTGCCAAATAGTTTGTAGAAGTCATCTTGCGCTTCACAAGCACCTCTGAAAATACGTCTCCAGAATTTTCACTCATAAAAACATCCCTCCGTAGGTCTTTCGTATTGCCGTAAGGCTTTCGTTTATTATACACAATATTCGCATATTAATAAAGGGCTTTTTCGTAAAGTTTATAAATTTTTAATAACAAAAAGCCGCCGTCCCGCTTATCATATATAAGACGGAACGGCAGCCAAACATACATTATCTTATAATTTCGGGATTACATCATGCCCATGCCGCCCTGTGGCATCGGTGCTGCCGGAGTTTCCTCCTTGATATCAGCAACAACAGACTCTGTTGTCAGTAATGTAGAAGCGATACTTGTCGCATTCTGAAGGGCGCTTCTTGTAACCTTGGCAGGGTCGATAATACCTGCTTCAATCATGTTGACATACTCACCCTTTAATGCGTCGAAACCAAATCCTACTTCGCTTTCTTTTACTTTATTGATAATCACTGCACCTTCAAGTCCTGCGTTTGCAGCAATGTGGAATAATGGCGCTTCAAGTGCTTTAAGGACAACGCTTGCACCTGTTTTTTCATCGCCTGTTAATTCGTCTGCAAGCTCTTGAACTTTCTTAGCTGCGTGGATGTATGCGGAACCGCCGCCGCAGATAACACCCTCCTCAACAGCTGCTCTTGTAGCTGCAAGTGCATCCTCCATACGAAGTTTCTTTTCCTTCATCTCTGTCTCTGTAGCTGCACCGACACGAATTACGCCGACACCACCGGATAATTTTGCAAGTCTTTCAAGTAATTTTTCTTTATCAAATTCAGAAGTTGTCTCCTCAGCCTGATTCTTAATCTGAGCAATACGCACTTTAAGGTCATCGGCATCGCCGCAGCCGTCAACGATAATTGTATTATCTTTGTCAACCTTGATTGAACGCGCACGTCCGAGCATATCCAATGTTGTTTCCTTTAAGTCATAGCCTAATTCCTCAGAAATCACCTTGCCGCCTGTTAAGATAGCAATATCTTCAAGCATTGCTTTTCTTCTGTCGCTATAGCCCGGTGCCTTCACTGCAACAACCTGGAATGTTCCTCTTAATTTGTTAAGAATTAATGTTGTCAAAGCTTCGCCTTCGATATCTTCAGCGATAATTAACAGCTTAGCGCCTGACTGAACAACCTGCTCAAGTAATGGCAGTAACTCCTGAATATTGGAAATCTTCTTATCTGTAATTAAAATATACGGGTCATCTAAAACAGCTTCGAGTTTTTCCATATCTGTGCACATATAAGCAGATAAATAGCCTCTGTCAAACTGCATACCTTCAACAAGGTCAAGCTCTGTCTTCATTGTCTTAGATTCTTCAATTGTAATAACACCGTTGTTTGTTACTTTTTCCATAGCATCTGCAACCATCTCACCGACGGAATCATCACCTGCGGAAATTGCGGCAACTCTTGTAATCTGAGCCTTGCCTGTAACCTTTGAGCTCATCTGTGCGATGGCTTCAACTGCTGTATCTGTCGCTTTTTGCATACCTTTTCTTAAAATAATCGGGTTAGCGCCTGCTGCAAGGTTCTTCATACCTTCGTTAATCATAGCCTGTGCAAGAACTGTTGCTGTCGTTGTACCGTCACCGGCAACATCATTTGTCTTTGTTGCAACTTCTTTAACAATCTGAGCGCCCATGTTCTCAAATGCATCTTCAAGCTCAATGTCCTTAGCGATTGTCACACCGTCATTTGTAATTAACGGTGAACCGAAAGATTTTGCGAGAACAACGTTTCTTCCTTTAGGTCCAAGTGTGACTCTGACTGTATCTGCTAACTGATTTACACCTGATTCAAGTGCTTTTCTTGCTTCTGCGCCGTATTTAATCTGTTTTGCCATAATAAAATGCCTCCTGTTTATCTATAAAACTTATTAAAAATCATTATTCTACAATTGCAAGGATATCGCTCTGCTTAACAATCACATATTCTTCACCGTCAAGCTTTACTTCTGTTCCCGCGTACTTCTGGTAAATAACCTTTGCGCCGACTGCAACTTCCATTTTCACTTCTTTACCGTCAATAACACCGCCAGGACCTACGGCAACAACTTCTGCCTCCTGTGGTTTTTCCTTAGCCTGACCTGCAAGCACAATACCTGATTTTGTTTTTTCTTCAGCAACTAAATGTTTTAATACAACTCTGTCTCCTAATGGTACTAACTTCATATTAAAATTCCTCCTTGAAATAAATTGCTCGATTTTTGTCTTATTAGCACTCATTTCAATCGAGTGCTAACCAACTGTCCTTATCATATGTTTTTTGCGCCGTTTTTGCAACGGCGGCTACATCCGAATATATCTGATTTTTGTACATTTTAATCATATTTTCTCTTAATATCTCGTGATATCTCGCTTTTTTAAAATTATATGCATCGGCATATCGAAAAAAAGATACACCGGCAAATTGCCAAGTGTATCTTATCTTTTACAGTATGTCCACGGGATTACTTCGCCGGCTTATATGAGCTTTTCAGCGAAACGATTCGGTTAAACACGAGATGCTCGTCGGACGAATCCTTTATATCAACACAGAAGAAGCCCTGTCTAACAAACTGGAAGCTGTCACCGCCATGCACATCCTTGAAATTTTCTTCAAGCTTACATCCTTCAAGGACAGTCAGTGAATTAGGATTTAAGTTTAATGAGCCGTCTTCATTATAAACGCCCTTTTCTTCATCTACAAGATTCTCATAAAGACGCACAGTTGCATCAACGGCAAACGGCGCTGCAACCCAGTGAATTGTTCCTTTCACCTTGCGTCCTGTAAAGCCTGAGCCACTTCTTGTCTCAGGGTCATAAGTACAATGAATTTCTGTGACCTTTCCCGTCTCATCCTTGACATAGTCCACACACTTCACAAAGTAGGCGTTCATCAGACGCACTTCATTGCCCGGGAACAGACGGAAATACTTCTTTGGAGGTTCCTCCATAAAGTCATCGCGCTCAATATAAAGCTCACGACAAAACGGAACCTTACGGCTTCCAAGCGCTTCATTTTCCTGATTATTCACCACATCAAAATACTCAACCTGTCCCTCAGGATAGTTGTCGATAATAACCTTCACAGGGTCAAGCACAGCCATCATACGATTTTTCTTGAGTTTTAAATCTTCGCGGATACAATACTCAAGCATTGCATAGTCCACTGAGCTGTTGCTCTTTGATACACCGACAAGCTCCATAAACATCTTGATGGACTCCGGTGTAAAACCGCGTCGGCGAAGCGCAGCAATCGAAACAAGACGCGGGTCATCCCAGCCATCTACAATATTCTCCTCAACAAGGCGCTTAATATAGCGCTTGCCTGTGATGACATTTGTCAGATACAGCTTTGCAAACTCAATCTGCTGCGGCGGCTGCTGATATTCAAGCTCGTTGACAACCCAGTTGTATAACGGACGGTGGTCTTCAAATTCCAATGTACAGATAGAATGTGTCACACCCTCAATGGCATCCTCAATCGGATGTGCAAAGTCATACATCGGATAAATGCACCACTGATTGCCTGTATTGTGATGTGTCATTCTTGCCACACGGTAAATGACAGGGTCACGCATATTAATATTTG
>CABUBX010000040.1 GCA_902489925.1 uncultured Lachnospiraceae bacterium
CAATACTTGTTTCGCTGATGTGTGCGCCAAAGCCTTTAAGCATCAGCTCGGAATGGTTACGGCTTAAAGCAGGTTCGACAACAGTTGTTGGGCTGTCGGCATAAAGTCCGGCCAAAAGAATTGAGGATTTGACCTGAGCCGAAGCAACCGGGGAATGATAAGTTATCCCGTGCAGCTGTGCGCCCGTGATGCGCAGAGGGGCACACTGATGACCTGACAGACTTTCAATATTGGCCCCCATCATGGAAAGCGGGGTGATGATTCGCCCCATCGGTCTTTTTTGAATGGAGGCATCTCCTGTCAAAACCGTTGTAAAAGGCTGAGCCGAAAGGATGCCTGAAATCAGACGGGTTGTTGTCCCACTGTTTTGGGCATCGAGTGTGGTATCCGGTTTTTTAAGACCGTGCAGCCCGCTGCCGTGGATAAGTACTTCATTGTTTTTATTTTCTACGGCAATGCCGAGCTTTTTAAAGCAGTCAATCGTTGCCAGACAATCGGCACCCTGTAAAAAGCCGGTAACTTTTGTTGTACCTTTGGCGATGGCGCCAAGCATAATGCTTCGGTGAGAAATGGATTTATCGCCGGGAACAGCTACGATGCCTTTTAATGGTGCTGTTTTTGTTAATTTCATACGGTAAAACTCCTCTCGGATATGGCGGTTTGTCAATAACTAGCTGCGTTCATGAACAATATAATGGAAACGCCGCAAAAGCCGGGTAGCATGATGGGTGGCGCTGCTTTCATAAAACTCAATGCGAAGCACACCGTCCTGAAACTCTCTGTTATGAACAATGCCTATATTTTTAATATTAATATTATTGGTCGCAAGAATTGTAGCGATTGTAGCGATGGCGCCGGATTCATCGACAAGGTCGATATAGATTTCTTCAGCGGAAGATAGGGCGCTTTTTGCACCGGAGGTTGGGATATCATTTCTATAGTCCTTTGCTTTTTCAAAATTTTCAAGAAGAAAAAGACTGTTTTGTTCGGCGATAGCATCGGAAATTTCGGTAAGCTTCCTTATATATAGTGAAAGAATATCTTGAATCGGTCCGGTGTTTTCGGCACAGATTTGCTGCCACATCACAGGCGAGGATGATGCAATGCGGGTCAAGTCCTTAAAACCGCCTGCGGCAAGGCACCGCATCATGCCCTCATCATTATCGGAGGTGCGCACAAGATTGACGAGTGTGTAAGCGATAATGTGTGGAAGATGACTGATTGCGGCCGTAATACGGTCGTGCTCTGCAAAGTCCAGTTTTATAGGAATTGCGGCGATAGACTGAATTAAAGTCTTAAGACGGTCATATTTTTCAGGATGAATCTTTGGTGTCGGTGTCAGAATATAATAAGCGTTTTCAACGAGACGGTCATTGGCACTTTCATAGCCTGTCTTTTCAGAACCGGCCATCGGATGTCCGCCGATAAAAAAACTGTTAAGGCCAAGTGCATCGGCAGCTTGGTGAATGGTTGCTTTAACGCTTCCGACATCTGTAATAATACAGTCTTCACAAATCATATCTTTTAATAGATGTAAATATTCAATATTTAAACTGACAGGCGCACAAAGGAAAATAATATCACATTCTCTAAAAGCAGGTGACAGGCTGTCATGGGTTTCGTTTAGAGTGCCGTCAGACAGTGCTGCAATCAGGCTGCTTCGCGCTTTGTCACAGGCAATAATTCTGTAATCGGGATGTACACGCCGGATGGCTTTGGCAATAGAACCGCCAATGAGTCCCAGACCGACAAACCCTATGGTTAATGGTTTCACAAAAGGGCCTCCTTAAATCAAAATATGAGAGCGGCAAATTAAAGCGGCTCTGTGTAAAAGTATCTTAGCATTAGCATTTAAAAAAATCAAGCAAAAGTTGTTTAATTGTCATATAACTATTGAAAAATATCAGAAAATTTAGTAAAATATAAACATGGTTTTGCTTTAGCAAGAAAGTACGGTTAAAGGAATAAACTAATCTAATAGTATTGGAGGATTTTGACATGAAGGTCTACAAAACACAGGACATCCGCAACGTTGCCGTTTTAGGACACGGAGGCAGCGGTAAGACAACATTAGTGGAGGCTATGGCATACGCAACAGGTATTACAACAAGACAGGGAAAGGTCGAAGACGGAAACACAATCAGTGATTATGATAAAGAGGAAATAAAGAGACATTTTTCAATCAGTACAGCTGTTGTTCCTATTGAGTGGGAATTTTGGAAGATTAACCTTTTAGATACTCCGGGATATTTTGATTTTGTCGGTGAGACCGAGGAAGCACTTTCCGTTGCCGATGCGGCGATTATCGTTGTTTCTGCAAAGGCAGGCGTTGAAGCAGGTACAGAAAAAGCGTGGGCGCTCTGTGAAAAGTATAATGTACCGAGAGCCATTTTTGTCACAAACATGGAAGATGAGCATGCGGACTATATGAAGGTTGTTGAAGATTTGCGTGCTTTATATGGAAAGAAAATTGCACCATTCCACCTTCCGATTAAGGAAGATGGCAAGTTTGTCGGCGCTGTCAATCTTGTAAAGATGGAAGGACGTCGTTTTGTTGCCAGCGGCAAGTGGGAATCGATGGATATTCCGGCTGATATCAATGATGATTTAGAGCCATGCCGTGAAGCGCTTCTTGAAGCGGTTGCAGAGACAAGCGAGGAACTGATGGATAAGTATTTCGGCGGCGAGGAATTTACAGAGGATGAGATGATTGATGCCCTCAGAGTGAATATCAACGACGGAAGTACAGTGCCTGTACAGTGTGGTTCAGGTCTTTTAGGCTATGGTGTGATGAACCTCATTCAGACCTGTGTCGAATTTCTTCCTTCACCGATTCGTGAACATATTAAAGTTTTTGGCCGCGACCCTCGCACAGATAAAGAATATAACGTTGATTATGACTCAAGACGTCCATTCTCAGCCTATGTATTTAAGACGATTGTTGACCCATTTATCGGAAGATATTCATTGATTAAAGTAACCTCCGGTGAGTTAAAATCAGATTCAGTGATTTATAACTATGATAAGGATACAGAGGAAAAGCTTTCAAGACTTTATGTGATGCGCGGTAAAGATACGATTGAAGTGCCTGAGTTAAAGGCCGGTGATATTGGCGCCATTGCAAAGCTTGTCAATACAGCGACCGGTGATACATTATCATTAAAGGCAGACCCGCTTGTGATTGATAAGGCAGAAATCAGCGCACCTTATACATATAAACGGTATGTTGCAAAGAACAAGGGCGATGAGGATAAGGTTTCACAGGCACTTTCAAAGATGATGGAGGAAGATTTAACACTGAGAGCTTATAACGACAAGGAAAATCGCCAGTCACTGCTCTACGGTATCGGGGACCAGCATCTGGATGTTGTTGTCAGCAAGCTTCAGGCAAAATACAAAGTAGAAATTGAGCTTTCAAAACCGAGGATTCCGTACAGAGAGACAATTCGCTCTAAAGTTTCTGTCCGTGAAAAATACAAAAAACAGTCCGGCGGACATGGACAGTACGGTGATGTTGCGATGGAATTTGAGCCATCCGGTGATTTAGAGACACCATATGTGTTTGCTGAAAGAGTTGTCGGAGGTGCTGTTCCGAAGAACTACTTCCCGGCTGTTGAAAAAGGTATTGCAGATTCTGTAGATAAAGGACCTATGGCCGGCTATCCGGTTGTTGGTGTTAAAGCAACATTGTTTGACGGTTCATATCATCCGGTGGATTCCTCCGAGATGGCATTTAAGACAGCGGCAAGACAGGCATTTAAGGCAGCTTTCATGAAAGCGAACCCTGTACTTCTTGAGCCGATTGCATCTTTAAGTGTTTATGTACCTGATAGCTTTACAGGCGATGTTATGGGGGATTTGAATAAAAAGAGAGGCCGTGTGCTTGGCATGAATCCTACAGATGACGGCAAGACGGAGATTGTTGCGGACATTCCGATGGCAGAGCTTTACGGCTATGGCACAAACCTTCGTTCAATGACAGGAGGCCGCGGTGATTATGCTTATTCTTTCGCAAGATATGAGCAGGCACCTTCAGATGTACAGTCGAGAGTGATAGAGGAGAATACTAAGGAAGAAGTATGATAGCTTAATGAATGATGATGGGGTACAGCGATGGCTGTATCCCATTTTTAAAAGGGAGGATGAAGAATGTTTTGTAAATATTGCGGTAAAAAGTTGGATGAAGGTGAGCTTTGCCAGTGTCCTAAGGCAAGACAGCTGCGCCAAAGCCAGCACATACCACAAAATCAAATGGAGGCGCCGCAGCTAAAGCCAATCAATCGGCAGGAACAATGGCAGGACAATTATCAGAGCCGGCCGCCGCAAGTACAGCCGCCGGCGCCGGGGCATGGCAGTGATGGTTACAGCAACGGAAACAACGGCAATAAAAAGAGCCATAAAGGTTTGATTATCGGGCTGATTATTGCAGGTGTGGTGCTTGTTGCGGCAGCTGCCGCGGCAGTTGTGATTTTGCTTCACGGCAGAGATAAAAAAACAACGCCGCCGGAGGATGCCAAGGTACAGTCTGAGAGTGTAGATTCAGAGGTATCCGGGGAATCAGAATTCGAAAGTAAGCCTGAGAGTGAGTCTGAAGCGCAAAAGGACAGCGCCATTGCAAAATTAAAGAAGGATTATGAAGATGGAAAAGCAGATTATGTTCAGGTGAAAAAAAGCCTGAATGCTTTGGATGCGGATAGTATTTCAGCTTCGGATGCAGATTTAGTGATAGTGCTTCAGGATAAAATTGAAGCTGATTTGAAAGGAAAGATTGATGCTCTTGTGAAAGAAAGCAAGTATACAGGAGCTTTCAGCACGATGACAGCGATTCTTGAAAAGCTGCCGGAGGATAAGCTGACAACCGATTTGAAGGATAAATATGAGATTGATTATATCCTCTATTTAGAATCCGAGAGCAGGCGGCTTGTCAAGGAGGATAAAAAAGAAGCGGCGATACAGCTTTTGACAGAGGCGAAGGCTTATGTTTCTGATAAAGCGCTTGTTGATGACTTGATTGCAAATGCACAAAAAGATGACGAGTATATTATTGCGGACAGTAACAGCCGTTATCTCACAAATGATGATGTGAAAAATCTGTCCCTTCGGGAAATCAACTATGCGAAAAATGAAATTTATGCCCGTCACGGACGCCGTTTTGCTTCAAAAGAGCTTCAGGATTATTTCAACAGTAAGTCATGGTATAACGGCACAATAGAGCCGAATAATTTCAGTGCTTCGGTATTTAATAAATATGAGAAAGCAAATGCAGACTTTTTAAGTGATGTGGAATTTTCCATTGACAGCGCCGGCTATAAGCTGGATGCAAAGTAGCATAAAGAGAGGAGGGAGTAAGTATGAGATGTTCAAATTGTGGCGCCGAGCTGCCGGATAATGCAAAGTTTTGTTTCTCCTGCGGCGCAAAACAGGAGGCACCGCCGCCGATGCCGGTTGACGATATGGATGAGTGGGCAGTGCCGGATAGTCTGACCGATGATGTGCCGTCAGAAGAAAGTGAGGAGACACAAGAGCGATGCTTTTGTCCTTACTGCGGTTCAATTAATGATTCGGATGCGGCATTTTGCTGCTGCTGCGGCAGGGCTATGAGCGGTGAAGAAAACGAGTCATACAGCAATGCGTCAGACCAATCCTACAGTTATGGAAACGAGCCGTCATACAACTATGAAAATGAGCAATCCTACAGCTATGAAAGCGACGGGGCTTACAGCTATGAAAATGCTTCGCCGTACAGTCATGAGCCGACAGGTGAGGATAACCTTGCCAATCAGTCCTATGCCTCGGGTGACGACGGCAAAAAGAAGAAAAAACGGGGGCTTGGAAAGTTTATCGGTATCGGGATTGGTGCAGTTGCCCTTGTGGCGGTTATTATTGTTGTTGCTGTGAAGCTGATGGGCGGTTCTTCGTCGGATACAAAAAACTATCTGAATTATATGAAGGACGGCAAGCTGGCATTTTTGGATATCGGTTCGAGAAAGAAAGAGCCGATACCTTACAAGGGCGCATCAACAGACGCTTTTGATACAGAGACGGTGAAGTACTCCGAAGACGGCAAATATATGTATTTTTTGGCAGACAGTGGCGGTGACGGCTTCGCGCTTTATGCCGTAAAGACAGGCAAAGGCATGGGTGATGCCATAAAAATTGACAGTAATATTTACCGGTATTGGGTAATGAAAAGCGGTAAGGATGTTGCCTACATTAAAGACGAAGTCCTCTATAAAAACAACCTCGACGGCGAAAAAGAAAAGATTGCTTCGGATGTCAATACGCTTCTTTGGGATGTCAATGAGAAAAGTCTTGTCTGGTGTGAATACAGGGATGACACATATTATTGGTATTACAGACCGATGGATTTATCTGCGGATGAGATAAAGCTTTTTGAAGATGGCCATGTTTTCTATTTTACGGATGACTTACAAAAACTCTATGCCCTGATTGAGGACGGCATTTATATTATCAACAACATGGGTGAAAAAGAGAAGGTTGCCTCGGACGTCGTGCCGATTAATGTGTCTGATGATGGTACGCTTTATTATACCCAAAAAGAGGAAGCGGCAATTTTGGCCTCGGATTTAGTCAACGACGATATGGCAGCAACCGATGCGGCGATGAAAGAGCCTGTCGAAGAAGATTTTGTCAAAACCGAACTTAAAAACGGGTCTGACGGTCTTGAAAAGGTTGAAGAAACAGACTGGGATGCCTATTATGAAGCGTGGGATGCCTATTATGAAAAGCAGGACCGCGATGAAATCAGAGAGGAATTAAGTACATACACTTTTGACAGCGGTGCAGCCGCACTTTATGCTTACAAGGACGGGCAGGAAACATTGATTGATGAAAATGCAGTGGCTTATACGTCTGCAGTCAGCGGCAATGCGATTGCTTATGAGCGCATAGATGTGGGAATGATGCCGAAAATTAATATTTCCGAAATCTACTATGCCGGAGAGGTCGAGGATATTTATAATGAGAAGATTGAAGATGTGACAGAGACCTGGATTGCCGGTGACGGTATAAAAGCATACAGCCTCGGTGAGAGGGCAAACTGTTTTTCAATCCGTGTGGATAAGGAGAATAATAAGGGTTATATTTTGACGCAGGGCGAAAGTCCGAGACTGTTATCTTTTGATTTATCTTCGGAAGGCAGTGTGACAGAACTTGCGGAAAATGTGTATACCATCGAAGCAGTCAAGTCAGGCAATGTTTACTATATAAGCGATGCGATTGATGCAGAGGGTGACCTTTATTACAACGATAAGCTGATTGATTCGGATGTGGCTTTCGGTTCGGTTGAGGTTTTAGAAAATTCAGAGAAAGTTTGCTATGCAGCAGATATTAATGTGAGCAAAGGCCGATTTGCCTTGAAGATATTCGACGGCAAGGAAAGTAAAAAAGTTGCAGATGATGTCTCTATGTTTAAGTTTTTCGATGACAATACAGCCGCGCTGCTTATGGACTACAGCTCAAGCCGGTATACAGGAGACCTGATGCTTTATACAGGCAAGGCCGAGCTTGAAAAGCTGGATGACGGCGTGTCTTATATTATCGGCGGACGAGCCGCAAATTATTATTATTAGGAAGGTGAAAGATTATGGCATTTTTTGATGATTTAGGAAAGAAGATTTCATCCACAAGTCAGAATGTGATGAGTAAAGCGAAAGAACTTGTAGATATTTCAGGGCTTAAAAGCCAGATTTCAGAAGAAGAAAAGAAGATTAATAAGTACTATTCAAGCCTTGGAAAGCTGTATTACGATACTCAAAAGGAGAATCCGACACCAGAGCTTTCTGAACTTGTAGGAATGATTCAGGCGAGCTTTAATCATATTGATGAGCTTCAATTAGCGATTACAGAGATTGAAAACGCCAATAAGTGTCCGAACTGCGGCGCAGTTGTTGAAGATGATATGCTTTTTTGTATTAACTGCGGTGCAAAGCTTGAAAAAAATGAACCTCAGCCGGAAGCAGAGGCTCAGCCAGTCAGATATTGCATCAATTGCGGCACACAGATTCAGGCGGACGCACTGTTCTGTATGAATTGCGGTGCAAAACAGGAGTAAATCTGAATGAAAAAAAGATATATTGTAGTGATTGTTATGCTTGCGGTAGCCTTGGCTGCCGCAGGCGTATTTTGTGCAGTGGCATTGCATAAAAATTCGAAGCTTAAAGAAGAAAATTTGAAAATTAAGGAAAGCTTGGAAAGCCTTGAGGCACAAAAGGATTTGATGGAGGCTGAACTGGCGGCGGCAGGCAGTGAAACCAAAACAGAGACAGAAACAGAAACATTGGAGGAAACAGAGATAGAGACAGAAAGCACAGCGCCTTTAAAAAACGGCAAAAAGATTGCGATTGACCCGGGACATCAAAGCTTTGAAGTGAATATGAGCGAAAAAGAGCCATTAGGACCCGGCTCAAGTGAGATGAAGGCAAAAGCTTCGACAGGAACGACAGGAAAGTATACCGGTGTGCCGGAATATGAGCTGAACTTAAATATATCAAAGAAGCTTCGCACTGAGCTTTCTAAACGGGGCTATGAGGTTGTGCTTACGAGAGAAGATAACACAACAGCCATCAGCAACAAGGAAAGAGCCCTGCTTGCCTATGACGAGGGGGCCGATATTTATGTGCGTATTCATGCCAACGGCAGTGAGGATTCCTCGGTGCATGGGGCGATGACGATGGTGCCTTCAAAAAATAACCCGTTTGTGGCTGACTTATATGAGGAAAGCTATAAGCTCGGACAAAGTGTTATCGACGCTTACTGCGAGGCAACCGGTATGGAAAATGACGGTGTGCATTTCTACGATAACATGACAGGAATTAACTGGAGTAAGCTTCCGGTCATTATTTTGGAGATGGGCTATATGAGCAATGAGGGTGATGACAGAAATATGCAGGATGCCGCTTATCAGGAGAAAATGACCGAGGGCATTGCAGACGGTATAGATGCCTACTTTGGATTTGAGGAAAAAGCCGGGGATGAAGAAGAAGGGTCTGCTTTTGTTTCCGAGGAGGAAGCCCGTGCACTGATTGCTGAGGCTAAAGCCTCGGGCGGCCAGTGGGCAGTTTATACGGCAAAGGCCGACGGCAGCCATCAGGCGGCGGCAGGCAGTGAAAAGATGAAGGCGGCAAGTCTGATTAAGCTTTATATTATGGGCGCCGTTTATGAAAATTATGAGGAGCTTTCAAAGAAGTACGGGGCAGAAAGGGTGGACAGCCTTCTTGAGCCGATGATTACTGTCAGCGATAATGATGCAGCCAATACGCTGACGAAGATGCTCGGCGGCGGGGATGCGGTCAGCGGCCGTGACACTGTCAATGAGTTTTGTGCGGCACACGGCTACAATGATACTTCTATGGGAAGAATGTTGCTTGAAGAAAATCCGTCGGGCGAAAATTATACCTCGGTGACAGACTGCGGCCGTTTTTTAGAAGATATATGCACAAAAGAGTTGTACGGCTCAGAAAAGATGGAAAAGCTTTTAAAGGGGCAGCAGCGCACAGGGAAAATACCTGCCGGCGTACCGTCGGAGGTTGAAACAGCAAATAAGACCGGGGAATTGTCCGATGTGGAAAATGATGCCGCCATCATTTATGCTGAAAACGGTGCCTATATTTTGTGTGTCATGTCCCAAAATCTTTCATCGACAGCTACTGCGAGGGATGCTATTGTGAACATTTCCCGACAAATTTATGAAGATTATGCGTCAATCGTTTAATGGCTGTAATTTATCGTTTACTAAAAAAGGACATTGTTGTATAATAGATACAGCGTCGTGAAAACGGCGCTGTATTTTACTATGTAAGGGGAAAGATGCAATGCGGCAGAGATATGAGATTATAAGTCATCTCAAGAAAAAAGACTGGAAAGCGCAATGGCATGAAAAGGTTGTAGAATATACAAGGGAAAATAAAAGAAATTATATTGCGAGCAACTGTTATTTCGGAGAATTTACAAGTGAAGATGAGTTTTATGTTTTCTATCACGGTGAATTTCAAAATGCGCTTATGGCAACTTATTTCAGAGGAAGGGTTGAGCAGACCGCAGACGGCTGTAAGATTACCGGGACTGTTTCTAAGAGGAAAACAGCGATGATATTTTTATATTTTGCGACGGTACTGACAGGCTTTACAGCAGCGGTATTTTTGACAACCGGCCAGTTTAGCATGGCAATCGCACCGGCTGTGTTATGTGCGATTTGCGTGGCGACGGCAGTGGTGAACCCGAAAAGTTCTGTAGCCAAGCTGATTGACCTTATGAAAAATATTTCAGGCATTACCGCAGGCAAAAAGACAGGAAAAAAGGCATAATTTTTTTAAAGGTATGATTGAATGTTTAAAAAATTAAAAAAAGGTATCATCATTTTGATGAGTGCAGGGATTGTGATGCCGCTGTGCTTCCCGATATCTGCACTTTCGGCGATTAAGGACGAGACCGTATTTAAAGACGTTCAGTGGGAGGCCATCGGTGAGACACCGGTGCTTCAGGATAAAGGCTGGGTACAGTCCATGTGTACGACCAACAATTATATTATTTGTTTGGAAAATGCTTCCAATAAGACGTCGGAGGCGGATACACTGATTGCCTTTTACAAAAACGACCATGACGAGCATGGCAATCCGGTGGAAAAGTACAGTGTTGCCAAGCAGGTCACAGAGATGGACTATGAGCATGGCAATGGCATGACTTACAATCCGAATACGAATGAAATCATGATTGTGGGAAGTACGCCGCTGACACCGGACAATCAGGGCTATGTCTATATTGTGGATGCGGACACTTTGAAGTTTAAGCGAAAGGTGCATGTGGCGGACCATAACCTTCTCGGAATTGCTTATATCAAAGATACAAACCAATATATGATTCAGATGTTTGACGCTGGATATACAAATGTTCAGTTTGTGCGCACGGATGCTGATTTTAAGATTGTCGGTGATGCCTTTTGGGCAAAGACAGGCATTAATCTGAGGCATCAGGATTTTTGTATTTCTGGCGAATATCTTTTATCGCTGGCTTTTAATCAAAAGGTTGAAAACAGCAATGTGATGCACATTTACTCTATTGAAACAGGAGAGCTGCTTACCGAATATAAGCTGACTATTAACGGCAACCGTGAGTTTATCGAACCTGAATCGATTGCTGAGATGGGTGCCAACGAGATTGTCATTGCCAATGGGCAGAGAAATCCGCGTCGTATTTCCTTCTATAAGACGGAGGTTGCGGCAGCTTTTAAGGTGACGACATCGGTTGAAAACGGCGAGATTTCAAGCAGTCAAAAGACCGTTGATTTCGGCTCGGAATACACGGTCAACTATACACCGGAGGAAAACTTTGAGCTTGATACAATCAACGTGGACGGCACAGGTATCAGCATTACGGATTATCCGTTTTCCTATACCTTTGCCAATATTTCACAGGATCATACGATTGATGTCCGCTTTAAGGAAAAACCTAAGTTTACAATTGTGACAAAGGTTGAAAATGGTATCATTGATGATTCGGTGACACTTCATCGGGATAACAATTTGACAGTAAATTATAAACCAGAGAAGCATTACGAGTACGGAGAGATTCTTGTGGATGGCCGGCCGGTTGATACACAGATTCATGCGGACTCATATTATTTTGATAATATACAAAGCGACCATACAATCGAGGTAAAGTATAAGGCGATTCCATCCTTTAATGTTCATGCCGAGATTACGGGAGGAACACTGTCACCGGCCGATGGTATTGTATACAGGGATGAGGCCTATACCGTTGTTTATGAGCCGCAAAAGGATTATAAACTTGGGGCGATTATCGCCGACGGCAAGCTTTTGTGGGGCGCAGATCTTGACAAATATCAGACCGGCTTTACCTTTGAGAATGTCCAGGGCGGTCACGATATACGCATTATCTTCTATTATAAGTATATCCCTTATATTGTGTGGGCTGTACTTGCAGCAGGTATTATATTCATTATCCATATGTCGGCTCTGCATCCTTCAAGCAGGCGAAGACGGTATATGAAGCGGCTTTATAAAAAGCACCGGCGTGTGAGAAAGAATTTAGAGGCAAAGCGTCAGGAGATGGAGAAGAAGGTTCGCGCACGTATGGATGCCGAGGATGAGGCTGCCTTAAAGGAAGCGCTTGGCAATACAAAGGATCGGGTGCGAAGGATTGAGCTGTCTGAAACCTCAGAGAATGAAGAAGATAAAGGTTGACAAAAAGCACGGCTTTGTTTACAATAATGTAGACAAATATATTAAAAGACTATGATGAGGAGTATTAAGAAAGGGCGCTTTCAGAAAGCCGTCGGTTGATGCGAGACGGCAGTATAACTTTCCCAACTCGCCTCGGAGTTCCTTTGATGAAGCGTAAGTGTGTAGTTGAAGGCGGAGTTATTTACGTTATAGAATAGCAGAGTGCACCGTTTTTGGTGAATTAGAGTGGTACCACGGAAATTAAAGCCCTTTCGTCTCTAGGAGATGAGAGGGCTGTTTTTTTATCATGAGGATAGAGCTTTCCTGATAAAAAATATTATAATTTAAGAAAGGATGATTTTATATGGCAACACCATATAATCACAGAGTTATTGAAAAAAAATGGCGTGAAAACTGGGAAGCGAACCCGGTAAATGTCAACGACGGCAAAAAGCCAAAGTATTATTGTCTTGATATGTTCCCTTATCCGTCAGGCAACGGACTTCATGTCGGACACTGGAGAGGCTACGTTATTTCTGACGTATGGAGCCGCTACAAGATGTTAAACGGCTATTATGTCATTCATCCGATGGGCTGGGATGCTTTCGGACTTCCTGCAGAAAATTATGCGATTAAGATGGGTGTTCACCCGGAAAAATCTACAGCAGAAAATATTGCTAACATTAAACGTCAGATTAAAGAAATTGCGGCAATCTACGACTGGGATATGGAGGTCAATACAACTGACCCGAATTTCTATAAATGGACACAGTGGATTTTTGTAAAAATGTTTAAAGCAGGTCTTGCTTATGAAAAAGAGATGCCAATTAACTGGTGTCCTTCCTGTAAGACAGGTCTTGCCAACGAGGAGGTTGTCAACGGCAAATGTGAGCGCTGCGGTGCCGATGTGACAAAGAAAAACTTAAAGCAGTGGATGCTTAAAATTACAAAATATGCCGACAGACTGCTTGATGACCTTGACAAACTTGACTGGCCGGAAAAAGTAAAGAAGATGCAGGCAGACTGGATTGGCAAATCCCACGGTGCCGAAATCGACTTTAAGGTGGATGGCAGCGACAAGGCCATTACTGTTTATACAACACGTCCGGATACACTCTACGGCGCAACCTTTATGGTGCTTGCACCTGAGCATGCGATGGCAAAGGATTTGGCGACAGACGAAACAAAAGCCGCTGTTGAGGACTATATTTACAAAACATCATTAAAATCTTCTGTGGACAGACTTCAGGATAAAGAAAAAACAGGTGTATTTACAGGCAGCTATGCTATCAATCCGTTAAACGGTGCAAAGGTGCCAATCTGGTTATCCGATTATGTGCTTGCAGATTACGGTACAGGCGCAATTATGTGTGTGCCTGCCCATGATGACCGTGACTTTGAATTTGCGACAAAGTTCAATATTCCGATTATTCAGGTGATTTCACCGGACGGCAAGGAAAATACGAATCTGACAGAAGCCTATACGGAATCCGGTATTGTTATTAATTCCGGCGAATGGACAGGTATGGACTCTGCCGTGCTTAAAAAAGAAGCGCCGGAGATGATTGAGGCGCGGGGTATCGGTAAAAAGACAACAAATTATAAACTTCGTGACTGGGTATTTTCACGTCAGCGTTACTGGGGTGAGCCGATTCCAATCGTTCACTGTGAGAAGTGCGGCTGTGTACCGGTGCCGGAGGATGAGCTTCCGTTGCTTTTGCCGGAGGTTGAAAGCTATCAGCCGACAGGCACAGGCGAGTCACCGCTTGCAGATATTGACGAGTGGGTAAATACAACATGTCCTTGCTGTGGTGCTCCTGCAAAGCGTGAGACAAATACAATGCCTCAGTGGGCAGGTTCATCATGGTATTTCCTCCGCTATGTGGACAGCAAAAACAACGAGGCCCTTGTATCCAAAGAAAAAGCGGATAAATACCTTCCGGTCGATATGTATATCGGTGGTGTCGAGCATGCGGTGCTCCACCTGTTATACTCAAGATTTTATACAAAATTCCTGCATGATATCGGTGTAGTTGATTTTGATGAGCCATTTAAGAAGCTGTTCAACCAGGGTATGATTACAGGTAAAAATGGTATTAAGATGAGTAAGTCCAAAGGAAATGTCGTATCTCCGGATGATTTAGTCAAAGATTACGGCTGCGATGCTTTAAGACTTTACGAGCTTTTTGTCGGACCGCCTGAATTAGATTCAGAGTGGGATGACAGAGGTATTGAAGGCGTTTACAGATTTATTAACCGTTATTGGAATCTTGTTATGGATAACAAGGATAAAGAAGTTGCCGAGACAAAAGAGCTTGTAAAA
>CABUBX010000041.1 GCA_902489925.1 uncultured Lachnospiraceae bacterium
CAGACTGTGCAGCATTGTTAGCTTCATTCTTTGCGGCTCCCATGCTCTTCATTGTTGGGAACAATAATACGTCTCTGATTGCAGGACTGTTTGTCAGAAGCATAACAAGACGGTCAATACCATAGCCGATACCGCCTGTCGGAGGCATACCCACTGCAAGCGCATTTAAGAAGTCTTCATCCATAGAGTTTGCTTCTTCATCGCCCTGCGCTTTAAGTTCCTCCTGAGCTAAGAAACGCTCTCTCTGGTCAATCGGGTCATTTAATTCTGAATAAGCGTTTGCCATCTCACGGCCAACGATAAACAATTCAAAACGCTCAACCAGTTCCGGATTCTCCGGTTTTTTCTTTGTCAGCGGAGAAATCTCAATTGGATGGTCGATAACAAATGTCGGCTGAATCAAGTGTTCCTCAACATATTCTTCAAAGAACAGGCTTAAAATATCGCCCTTTTTATGTCTGTCTTCATATTCAATGTTATGCTCATCTGCAATTTTCTTTGCTTCCTCTGTTGTCTTAATCTCATTGAAATCAACACCTGAATACTGTTTTACGGCATCTGTCATTGTAATGACCTCGAAAGGTTTTCCAAGGTCAATCATATGCTCGCCATAAGGAATCAATGTTGTGCCACAAACTTCCTGTGCAACATGACGATACATATTTTCAGTTAATTCCATCATGCCGTGGTAATCTGTATAGGCCTGATATAATTCCATCAGTGTAAACTCAGGGTTGTGTCTTGTATCTGTACCTTCATTACGGAATACTCTGCCGATTTCATAAACTCTTTCCATACCGCCGACAATCAGTCTCTTTAAGTAAAGTTCAAGTGAAATACGAAGATTAATATCCTCATCTAATGCGTTAAAATGTGTCATAAACGGTCTTGCTGCCGCACCGCCGGCATTCTGAACAAGCACCGGTGTCTCGACCTCCATAAAGCCCTGGTCATCAAGGAAACGGCGGATTGTACTTAAAATCTGTGAACGTTTTACAAATGTATCCTTCACATCTTCATTCATGATTAAATCAACATATCTTTGTCTGTAACGCACATCTGTATTTGTAAGACCGTGGAATTTCTCCGGCAGCACCTGTAAACTCTTTGATAAAAGTGTAATTTCTTTTGCATGAATAGAAATCTCACCTGTCTTTGTTCTAAAAACAAAGCCACGGACACCGATGATATCACCGACATCCAATTTCTTAAAATCTTTATAGGCATCCTCGCCCAGCTCATCTCTTGCAACATAAGACTGAATGGTGCCTTTTAAGTCCTGAATATGGCAGAAAGAAGCCTTACCCATCACACGTTTAGACATCATACGTCCGGCTACCGTCACTTCCTTTTCTTCAAGGCTCTCGAAATTGTCCTTGATATCCTTGCTGTGATGGCTTACATCGTATTTTGTCAGCACAAACGGGTCTCTGCCGCTGTCCTGAAGCTCTTTTAATTTATCACGGCGCACCTTTAATAACTGGTTAATGTCCTGTTCCTGTCCGTTTCTTTCCTGTGCCATGTTCTTCACTCCCTTTTTTAATTTGCCCTTTGAATTTCCAAAATTTTAAATAAAACAACGCCTGCCTGTGTCTCAACCTCAACAGTTTCTCCGGCTTTTCTTCCGAGAAGTGCCGCACCTACAGGTGATTCGTTGGATATTTTGTTATTTAAGCTGTCTGCCTCTGTAGAACCGACAATACTGTATTCGATTTCTTCTTCAAACTCTGCATCGTAAAGACGTACTTTACAGCCGATGCTGACAACATCAAGTGTCACCTCATCCTCGTCAACAACTTCAACGTTTTTAAGAAGCTTCTCTAATTCCTCGATACGGCTCTCAATATCTCTCTGCTCGTCTTTCGCTGCATCATATTCTGCATTTTCAGATAAGTCGCCCTGCTCTCTTGCTTCTTTAATCTTTTGAGCTACTTCCTTTCTCTTATTAACCTTCAGGTCAAAAAGTTCATCCTCCAATGCCTTTAAGCCGGCAAAAGTCATAATATTTTTTTTGCTCTCAGCCATTTTAATTCCCTTCCTACTACTTAATAATAATACACTGCGCCATATTAGCGCAGTCTATGTGATTTTTAGTATTATATCCCATCGCTACTGCGGTGTCAATAATTCAAAGCTTATTTTCCATATATAAATCCAATAATTCAGCCAATTCATCACAAGTTTCCACCTGATTGACAAGTTTTCTGAGCTTTGCCGAATTTGGATAACCGGCCATGTACCATGCCGTATGCTTGCGCATCTCACGAATGCCAAGATATTCGCCCTTAAAATCCGCCTGCATTTTTGCATGACGCATAATCATTGCCGCCACTTCAGATACATCCGGCTTCGGTAGCAATTTCCCTGTTTTCATATAATGAAGTGATTGGGAAAAGAGCCACGGATTTCCCTGAATTCCTCTGCCAATCATCACACCGTCACATCCGGTTGCTTCCATCATTTTGACGGCATCCTCCGGTTTAAAAATATCACCGTTGCCAATTACCGGGATGCTGACGGCTTCCTTGACCTGCCGGATAATATCCCAGTCTGCCATGCCGCTGTAATATTGTGAACGAGTGCGCCCGTGCACCGCGATGGCAGAAGCGCCGCTTTCACAGAGCACATGCGCCATCTCGGGCGCATTGACTGTCTCTGCCGTAAAGCCTTTTCTTATTTTAACAGTTACTGGCTTTTTGATTGCCTTTACAATATGCTCAACAATCCTGCCGGCCAGCGGCAAATCTTTCATCAGGGCGCTGCCCTCACCGTTATTGACAATTTTAGGCACCGGACAGCCCATATTAATATCTAATATATCAAAGTCCATTGGCTCTATGCGTTTTGCCATCTCTGCCATAATTTCCGGGTCTGAGCCAAAAAACTGAAGGCTAACCGGACGCTCATCAGGGCGTGTCTCCATAAGTATGCCTGTATTTTTATTGTTATAAAAAAGTCCCTTGGCGCTGACCATCTCTGTATAAACAAGGGCACAGCCCTTCTCTTTACACAAAAGTCTGAATGGCAGGTCGGTCACGCCTGCCATCGGTGCAAGAATCAATGGATTTTCAATATGCACATCACCAATGTCAAATCCTCTGTACTGACTTTTTACTTCCATCCTGTCTCCTTAACCTTATCGGATACCGCGGCATTTGCTGCGTATCAGGCAAAGACCTTTAAGCGTCAGCATATTGTCATAAATATCAATGCAGTCCGTCTCACTGGCAATAATCTTTCCGAGGCCGCCTGTAGCAATAACCTTCACCTCTTTAAGTCCGGATTCTTCAATCATCTTTCTAACAATATATTCTGTCTGTCCGATTGTACCGTAAAAAAGTCCCGCCTGAAGACAAACAGTCGTCTCTTTTCCGAGGATTGTTTTTGGCTTTTTTATCTCAATTTCCGGAATCTTTGCTGTCCCTGTCGTTAAAGCATTGGCGCTTAACCGTATTCCCGGACAAATCACAACAGAATCCAGCGTACCGTCCTCAAGCACAAGCTCAAAGGTTGTCGCCGTGCCATAATCAATGACAATTGCCGGTCCTCCGTAAATTTCCTTCACTGCAACCGCATCAACAATTAAATCTGCACCGACTTCCTTTGGATTTTCGGCACCAATCTTAATACCGGTCTTCACCCCCGGTCCTACAACGATTGGTTCAAGACCGAGATATTTTTTTATGCCGTTTTTAAAAGAATGCATCACATTCGGCACAACCGAAGCGATGACAACATCCTCAACATCTGACGGCTGATACCCGTTAGAAATGAGAACATCGCGGATAAATACGCCGTATTCATCCGATGTTCTTTGCGCCTGCGTCATCATTCTGAAGCTTTCTGCCATCTCATCACCTTCATAAAGTCCGCAGGTAATATTTGTATTTCCAATATCGACAACTAAAATCATGTTTACTCCTCAACATCTTCCCCGAGGAAGAATACTTTATAATAAGTTTCAAGTGCTTCAAAAAGCTCTTTCTTCTGCTTCTGCAGCTGCTTAATTTTAAGTCCTGAGCCAATCTCATCAAAAAGGATATCTCCCTGCGCGGCACTGACTGACAATTCAAGACTGCCTTCATCATCAAACTCCAGCGTCAGCACGCCGCCCACATCCTCGGTAAACAGGACACACATAATTTTCAATTCTTCTTTCACCTGTTCGGGAAGTGACTCAAAATTATCATTCAAATAAAACTTTTTTTCATATGCGCTGGCGCCGCATAAAACAACATTTTCCTGATACATATTTTACTCCTTAGCACCGAGTGTGGCTGCCATCACCGCTTTAATTGTGTGCATACGGTTTTCTGCCTCATCAAAAACGATTGACTGAGGTCCTTCAAACACCTCATCCGTTACCTCAAGCTCAGTAAAACCGTACTTTTCACCCATCTCTTTGCCTATTTTTGTTTTTAAATCGTGGAAAGCCGGCAGACAATGCATAAACACAGCCTGAGGTCCCGCATTTTCCATAATTTCTTTAGTTACTTTATAATCTTCCAAATCTTCAATTCTTGTTTTCCATATTTCATCCGGTTCACCCATAGATACCCACACGTCCGTGTAGATAACATCGGCGCCCTTTGTGCCTGCCATCACGTCTTCAGTCAGCGTAATCGTCGCACCGCTCTTTTTTGCCTCTGCTTCACAGTAAGCAACAAGCGCACTGTCCGGAAAATAGGAGGCTTTTGTGCAGGCAACGAAATTCATGCCCAGCTTGGCACAGACAATCATCAGGGAATTACCCATGTTATATCTCGCATCACCTAAATATGCAAGTGTGATGCCTTTTAAATACCCAAAATGCTCTTTAATTGTCAGTGTGTCCGCAAGCATCTGTGTCGGATGGTATTCATTCGTAAGCCCATTCCAAACAGGAACTCCCGCCTTATCTGCCAACTCCTCGACAATGGCCTGTCCAAAGCCACGGTACTCAATACCGTCAAAAAGTCGTCCGAGCACTCTGGCTGTATCCGCTATACTTTCTTTTTTGCCAATCTGCGAACAGCTCGGGTCAAGATAGGTTGTGCCCATACCAAGGTCATGTGCCGCTACTTCAAAAGAACAGCGTGTTCTCGTGCTCGTTTTTTCAAAAACAAGTGCAATATTTTTTCCTCTCAATGTGTCGTGCAAAATACCATTTTTCTTTTTTTCTTTAAATTTTGCTGCCAAATCGAGTAAATATTCAATTTCCTCTGCCGTAAAATCTCTTAACGTTAAAAAATTTCTCCCTTTTAAATTTACGCTCATCGCTACCGCCTCCGCACTTAACTATGCTCTTTTACTGCTTCATTCTCTGACGCTTTGCCTCATACACAAGAATCGTTGCCGCCATAGCCGCATTTAAAGACTCTACCTGTCCTTCCATCGGTATTTTTATGTATGTATCTGCTAAAGCTGCAATTTCATCGGATAAGCCGTTAGCCTCATTGCCGATAAGAAATGCTGTTCCCTCTTTATAGTCCTCATCAAAATACCACTGTGTCCCTTTTAAATGTGCCGCATATAACCGAACCCCTTCGGCCTTTGCACTTAAAAGTACCCCTTTTAAATCATCAGTATAGGCAAAAGGCACTCTGAATATGGCTCCCATCGTTGAACGGACAACCTTGGGATTATAAATATCCGCTGTCGTTTTATTCATAATCACGCCATCTGCACCGGCACCCTCCGCCATTCTAATCATCGTTCCGAGATTTCCCGGGTCCTGAATGGTCTCCAATACTAAAAGCAGCGGCGCCCGTCCATCTTTTTCCTTCAGCATCAGGTCTATATCATAACACGTTTGACGTACAACTGCAAGGATTCCCTGCGGTGTCTGAGTCTGTGAGATGTCCTTAAACACCTTATCTGTCACCGTTTCCAAAAGGCTGCCATACACTGCCTTAATGTCGCCGTGTGCAGCTAAAAAGCTTTCCGAAGCATAGATTTGCTTCAGACGCTCTTTTGGCACCTCGGATACCATTTTAAGCCCTTCAACAACAAAGAGGCCCGCCTCCTGACGAGCCTTTGCTTTCTTTTGAAGTGCCATAAGCGTTTTAATCTGACTGTTAGACATACTGCTTATCATACGTTTCTCCTTTACTATATAAAAAGGTCCAATTCTTTTAATGATTTATTGTCTCCCAACAAAATAAGCATCTGCTGTTCTCTGAGCGGTTCATTCGGATTTGGGCTGACATCAATATTGTTGCCCTCCTTCACCGCAATGACATTAATCTTATACTTTTCACGAAAACCGATGCTGCGTATGGACATGCCAACCCATGCTTTGCGCACATAAGTTTCTATAATACTGAAATTAGAGGATAATTCAATCAAATCGACAAAATCACCGGAAACAAGATTTCTCGCCACACGGGTTCCCATCTCTATCTCCGGGAAAACAACCGTATCTGCGCCAATCTTTAACAAAATCTTCTTATGCACCTCATTGGAGGCCTTGGCAAGCACCGTCGGCACGCCCAGCTCTTTTACAAGGATTGTTGCCATAATACTTGCCTCCATATCATTTGATATGGCAATAACGGCAGCATCCAAATTGCTGATGCCAAGATTTTTAAGCACATCCATATCTGTCACATCCGCAGAAACCGCATAGGTGACCTCATCGGCGATATCTTGAATTTTTTCCTCATTTTTATCAACGGCAATCACCTGACAGCCCATTTTTGACAGTGTTTTTGCAATACTCATGCCGAATTTACCAAGTCCGAGCACTAAAAACTCTTTCTTAACCATATTTACCTCTTTTCTTCACTCTGAAGCTAACCAACCATAATTTTTTCTTCAGGAAGCTGCATATTCACTTTTTTTCTTCCATACACATTAAAAGCCAGCGCCATCGTAATCGGGCCGATACGTCCGATATACATCGTAATAATAATAATAATCTTTCCTGCCGTATTCAGCATTCCCGTAAATGAACGGCTCAGTCCCACAGTTGCAATCGCCGATGTTGTTTCATAGGCAATATCCAAAATATGTGACCCCGGCATTGCAATTGAGAGCGCCATTGTACTCAAAAGCAGGGTGGTTAAGCTTATAACGACAACCGACAGCCCTTTTAACACCATTTCATTCGATATTCTGCGCCGGAAAACCTCTGTATTTTTCTTGCCCCTAAGCATACACAGAACACTTAAATAAATCATACCGACCGTCACAGTCTTCACACCGCCTGCCGTACCTCCCGGCGAGCCGCCGATAAACATCAGTACCATCGACATAAACTGTGCTTCCGTCGAAAAGTTTTCCTGAAGCATCGTCTGAAATCCCGCTGTTCTCACCGTCACAGACTGAAACAATGCTGCCATTACTTTTTCGTGAAACGGCAAAGGTCCCAAAGAATTCGGATTATTAAAATCCATCACTAATATAAATAAAGTTCCTGTCAATATAAGCACCGTCGTAATTGACATCACAAGTTTTGCATGAAGTGAAAGCCGCGCCCAAAATTTTCTTGCCGAAAATTTCTCACCTTTCATTTTTGAAGCTGCATCAAGCACATCCCACCAGACAAAAAAACCGATGCCGCCGACAATAATAAGCACCATCACTGTCACATTGACAATGACGCTGTCTCTGTACGGCTCAAGGCTCGATGCGCCGATAATATCAATTCCCGCATTGCAAAAGGCACTGACGGATGTAAAAATTGATTTCCATATGCCTTGAAGCAGCCCAAATTCAGGCACAAATTTAATCATTAAAAGCAGAGCGCCTGCCCCCTCAAAAATCACTGTGCCTTTTATGACTTTCAGTGTCAGTTTTACAAGCCCGCGCAGAGTATTCAGGTTATATGCATCCTGTATAAGCATACGCTGACGCAAAGTAATTCTTCTTCCCAGCACTAAAAAAAAGATAGTCGTAAAGGTGATGACTCCGAGTCCGCCAAATTGAATCAAAAATAAAATCACAACATGCCCGAAAAAACTCCAATGCTCTAACGTATTTACCGTCACAAGACCGGTCACGCAGCTTGCTGTTGTCGATGTAAATAAGGCATCCACAAAATTTGTGACTTTTCCGTCTGCTGAGGCTATCGGCAAAGTCAGAAGTAAAGCACCAACTAAAATCATGATGATAAAACCGCAGGCTATAATCTGGGTCGTTGCCATTCTCGGACGCTGCTTTTTTATTTCTGTATCGCCCATGATGATTATTTCCTCCATATATCTATTATTTCTGTAATTTCATCGTGTATTATAGCACCAAAGTATATCAATGGCAAGAATAAGCGAAAGCCCCTGTCAGGTATATTCTCCTGACAGAGGCTTGACTATCCTTATTAGATTGATAAAATTTTTGAAATACTGTACTGGAATGGGTCAAGGTCTTTTTTCATTGTCAGTGCTTCTTCAATATCATAGTCCACATACTGACCGTGCCTATACGCAATAACTCTGTTTGTCTTTCCTGAAACAAGTGCGTCAACCGCATAAGCGCCCATCATTGATGCATAAACTCTATCCTTTGCTGTAGGACTTCCGCCTCTTTGAAGATGACCGAGAATTGTCGCACGGGTTTCCACGCCGGTTGCTGCTTCAATTCGTTTCGCCATACTTGCTGAATGTCCGATACCTTCGGCATTAACAATAATATGATGCTTCTTGCCCCTTTTCTTATTTTTAATAATGTTGTCAATAATTGCATTTTCATCGTAATCATACATCTCCGGAAGAAGAATATCCTCCGCACCGTTGGCAATACCGCACCAGAGCGCAATATATCCTGCACTTCTTCCCATAACTTCAATAATACTGCAGCGCTCATGAGATGTTGATGTATCACGCACTTTATCAATAGCTTCCATTGCCGTATTTACCGCTGTATCAAAGCCTACTGTATACTCTGTACATGCAATATCAAGGTCGATTGTTCCCGGAACACCGATTGTGTTGATTCCAAGTCTTGAAAGCTTCTGTGCACCCTGGAAAGAGCCGTCACCGCCAATTACAATCATGCCGTCAATGCCGTGTTTACGGCAAATTTCTGCACCTTTCTCCTGATATTCTGCCTGACGGAACTCAGGACATCTTGCTGTATAGAGAATTGTACCGCCCTTCTGAAGAATATCGGATACGCTTGTCACATCCATATCAATAATTTCTTCATCAAGAAGACCTGCATAACCTCTCTGAACGCCTTTTACTTTACAGCCATAGGCAACTGCTGTTCTTACAACCGCACGAATCGCCGCATTCATACCCGGCGCATCTCCACCGCTCGTTAAAACACCAATTGTTTTTATCTTCTGCTCGCTCATGCCATTACCTCCATTAATCATGTCTCTCATTTATCTTCGTTAGCTTTTTAACATATTCATTTTTTTCTATTCTATACGATTTTTTTCAGTTTTTCAAGATGGATTATGTGATTCTTATATTGCTCTCTCCGAAGGCTTCTTTTAAACTCTCTAAAATCTCGTCATTTATATGAATATTATTGGCTTTTGGCAGTTTTTTTATGGCTTTTTCCTTCCTGCAAAAGACAATTATTTCATCATCACCGTCATGATTCACAATAATATCATATAATTTTTGTTCATTTCTTAGAAATTCCTGTTTTTCGCAAAACTGAATCCATAATTGACGGGAGGCCTGACGAAGGGGCATTATTTTTTCGCATATAAGCTTTGCCTTTTCATCTTCACTGGCTGAAACACGGCCTTTGACAAGAATTTTCTCATCCTCACCGAGAAAATTTTTATTTTTTTCATAATCATTTGGAAATACAATCACTTCCACCGTGCCGTATAAATCCTCAAGATTCAAAAATGCCATCATCCGGTTATTTTTTGTCACCTTCAAGGTCCGTCCCTCAATCATACCGCCGACAACAACCGTCTGTCCGTCCTTAACACGAGTCTCCCCTGTTTCCTCATCGGCATTAAAATCTGTTGTCACTGCCGTTGTCTGCTGCCGCAGTGCATCGGCATATTCCTCAAGCGGATGGCCGCTGACATAAATTCCCAGTACCTCTTTTTCAAAAGCAAGCAAATCCGCCTTGTCATATTCACCGACATCAGGATATTTGACAGCAAAGCTCTCTTTTTCTTCGTCACTCACAAAATCAAAAAGGCTCATCTGACCTGTCATTGCTTTTTTCTTGTCATTGGCAACCCCGTCAAGCAGCCTTGCATAAACCATCATCTGCTGCCTTCTCGTATGCCCGAGACTGTCAAAAGCCCCCGCTTTAATAAGATTCTCAATGGCACGCTTATTCAAATCTCTGCCGTACATACGCTCGCAAAATTCCTGCATACTCTTAAACGGGCCGCCGTATTCCCGCTCGGCTACCATCCCGTCTATAAAATTCCGACCAATACTTTTAATCGCGCACAGCGCATATCGTATATTGCCGTCGGATACAGAAAAATCGCGCTCGCCGCCGTTAATATCCGGCGGTAATATTTTAATGCCCATCTGCCGGCAGACCATTACATATTCGGCAACCTTTGAAGATTTATCAATAACCGACGTCATCAGCGCGGCCATAAATTCCACAGGATAATAGCACTTTAGCCATGCCGTCTGGTAAGACACAATCGTATATGCCGCCGCATGTGATTTATTGAAGGCATACTTGGCAAAATCCGTCATCTCATCAAAAATCTTATTGGCAGTTTTTTCGTCAAGACCATTAGCAATACAGCCCGGCACATGATATTCTTCATTGCCATAGACAAAGTATTCCCGCTCTTTTGCCATCACATCAGCCTTTTTCTTTGACATGGCACGGCGGACAAGGTCGCTTCGTCCAAGGTCATAACCGGCAAGGCGCATGACAATCTGCATAACCTGTTCCTGATAAACAATACATCCATAGGTCGGCGCCAATATTTCTTCAAGCTGAGGACATTCATAATGAATGGATGCCGGGTTATTTTTTCCCTGAATATAGCGCGGGATAAAGTCCATCGGCCCCGGACGGTACAGAGAAATTCCCGCAATAATGTCTTCAAGGCTCTGCGGCTTTAATTCCTTCATAAAGCTTTTCATTCCCGCACTTTCAAGCTGGAATATGCCTTCTGTCTTTCCGCTACTGATTAAATCAAAAACATTTTTATCATTATAATCAATCGCATCAATATTAATATTTACACCCTCACGGCGATTGACAAGCCGTACTGCATTCTGAATCACAGTCAATGTACGCAGTCCCAAAAAGTCCATCTTTAAAAGTCCGAGTTCCTCCAGTGTCGTCATCGTAAACTGTGTCGTGACTGCATCATCACTGCCTTTAGATAAAGGTACATATTCCTCAACCGCCTTTGGACTGATGACAACGCCTGCCGCATGCATAGAAGCATGTCTCGGAAGTCCCTCAAGACGCTTTGACATGTCCACAAGATAATGAATCTGCTCATCATTATCATATGCCGCCTTAAATTCAGGATTTTGTTTCAAAGCCTTATCTATCGTAATTCCCAAATCTGTCGGTATCATCTTTGCCACTGAGTCTACAAAAGCATACGGCAAATCAAGTACCCTGCCCACATCACGAATGACCGCACGGGCCGCCATTGTTCCGAAGGTTACTATCTGAACAACCCTGTCCTTGCCGTACTTGCGCACAACGTAATCAATGACCTCCTGACGGCGCTCGAAACAAAAATCCACGTCAATATCGGGCATTGTCACACGCTGCGGATTTAAGAAACGCTCAAACAGCAGCTGATATTTGATTGGGTCCAAATTGGTGATTTCCAGACAATATGAAACGATACTTCCGGCTGCCGAACCACGTCCGGGACCTACACTGATATCATTTTGGCGCGCATAGTGAATAAAATCCCATACAATAAGGAAATAATCCACAAATCCCATTGTCTTAATCGTATTTAATTCATAATTTAAGCGTTCCAAAAGCTCTTTCGGCTGATTTGGATAACGCCGCTTAAAACCGTCGTAAGCAAGCTTTTTAAGATAACTCCACGCATCATATCCCTCAGGCACCGGAAACTCCGGCAGCTTATAATGTCCAAATTCAATTTCCACCTGACAGCGCATGGCAATCTTATGCGTATTTTCAAGAGCCTGAAGCGCATAAGGGAAAAGCTCTGCCATCTCCTCCGGTGACTTCACATAAAACTGACCGCCCTCATAGCGCATCCTGTCTTCATCCGAAACCTTCTTGCCTGTCTGTATACAAAGCAGCAAATCATGGGGCTTTTCATCCTCCGCATATGTATAGTGAATATCATTCGTTGCAACAAGCTCAATGCCTGTCTCCACGGATAATCGCAAAAGCGCCTGATTCACTGTCCGCTGCAGCGGTATGCCATGGTCTTGCAGTTCTAAGAAAAAATTACCCTTTCCGAGAATTTCTTCCATCTCAAGCGCTGCCTTTTTTGCCTCATCGTAAAATCCTTTTGATATATAATCCGGAATCTCACCTGCAAGGCAGGCACTTAATCCAATAAGCCCCTCGTGATACTCCGAAAGCAATTCCTTATCAATCCTCGGCTTATAGTAAAAACCTTCCGTAAAGCCTCTGGATACAATCTTCATTAAATTGTGATAGCCGGTATCATTTTCTGCAAGAAGCACAAGATGATGATACCTGTTAGAGCTTTGGGCATCTTTTTCAAATCTGGAATTTGGCGCCACATAAACCTCACATCCAAGCACCGGATGAATACCATTTTTTTTCGCTTCACGATAAAAATCAATGACGCCGTACATCACACCGTGGTCTGTGATTGCGGCACTATCCATGCCAAGCTCTTTAACCCTTGCAACAAACTCTTTGATTTTATTGGAACCGTCCAACAGACTGTATTCCGTATGTACATGTAAATGGGTGAAATTCATGAATCCTTCCTTTCCGTGAAGTCAAACTGATGTTTTTCTGACATGATGAAAAAGTCCACAACAACCTTACATAACAGTGTGCCATGTTCATCCCGTATATAAACCTCATAAACGGCAATTTTTCGTCCGACACGCACCGGCACGCCCTCTGCAATAATTTTGTGGGACACGCCTGCCATCGCGCCTTTTAAATACTCAATATGTGATGATAATGTCGTACATGTAACGCCTGTTGACGCAAGTGCAGAGCCTGCCACCGTATCTGCCAGAGCAAAAAGGCATCCGCCGTGCACTGAGCCAATCGGATTAAAATGGCGTTTTTCAAGTTCAATATAACCTTCTGCCTCTCCATTGGCTGCTTTTGTCATCACAATCCCTATATTCTTTGCAAAACCTTCAAACTGATTAAATTTTTCTATTGTATAACTGCTCATAAAATCCCGCTTTCTATAAAAGGCTGTGCGGCAAGCCGCACAGCCCTATCATCATTCGCTATAGCAAATATCATGCTTTTGTTAAATAACGGGTAATATCTTCAACTGCTTTTTCTTCATCAGCACCGTCAGCAATAATTGTCACTGACTCGCCTTCTGCAATACCAAGACTCATCATCCCCATAATACTCTTAGCATTAACCTTCTTCTCTGCGATTTCCACATAAATCCGGCTTTCATACTGGCTGGCAACCTGTACTAATAAAGCAACCGGTCTTGCTTCTAATCCTGTTGGAATACTAATTGTAATGTCTTTAGAAATCATAAAATGTACCTCGCCTTTCTTACGTAAGATGGTTTAATCCCCACCCCTAAGCTCATGAGCTATTTGACTTAACTTCCGTAACCGATGATTGACACCTGACTTACTTACAGGCGTGCTTAGCAGTTTACCCAATTCCTGTAAGGTGGCCTCCGGGTAAGACAGCCGCAGAATTGC